>NZ_JAUSKL010000076.1 GCF_030646925.1 Candidatus Binatus sp.
GCGCTCGCCGTCATCGACAATTTTATCAAGCCGCTCGCGATGCGCCATGGCACCGGACTGCCGACGCTCGCGCTGTTTCTCGGAATTCTCGGCGGACTCGAAGTTTACGGCCCGCTCGGACTGTTCGCGGGGCCCGCAATAATGGCGGTGTTCGCGGCGCTGGTGCGCGTATATCAGAAGTCGTATTCAGGCAGCCGAAGCGAGATGGTGTGAGCGCCCGCGACTTTCGCAGGCGAAGATATCTCGACGCGGATGGTCGCGCTGTAGAAAGTTCAGGGGCGCCTTTCTCCTGCAATCCAGCCGGCGGTTTAGGAGAAGAGATCTTTTGACTCCGGCAGCCTCCGCTCAAGATTGTATGGACTTGGGAGATAGGTAACGGAACGTGCGGGGAGATAGGTAACACATTTTAGATTATTGATGAGCAGGTAGATCGAGGTCGATGACGGCGACCACCTGCTGGGGTTAGGTGTTACCCATGTCCTCGCACACCCGTTACCCATCTCTCGCGCACATACAAAGATCACAGAGTGGGGCGAGGACGACGCTCCGTGTCATCCCGCGTGAGCGAAGCGAAGGAAATACGCGATCTCCGCCGGGCAAAATACTCTTCTTCGCCGACCTTTCGCTTTCGCCGACGGTCCGCAGTGACTAGATTATTAGCTGGGTCTATGTCCGCGATCATTTTCGGAGAATTTGGAGAGAGAGATTTAAACGCCCTCAAACTCGAGACGCGACGAAAACGTCATATCCCAAATAGTCTCAGAGAAGAAATGGCTCCTGAGCAGTTGAAGGCGGTCATAGCCCTAGATCGGAGCCTTTGCCCTGGAGCCGAGCTTAGAAGCATTACTGCCAAGTACAATTGCATGGGAATGGCCTTCGCTTCGCGTCGCACGAATATTGATATTCGCGATATCGACCTGATTTTTCAGGACGACGAATACGCCCGACTCAACAGCGAGGCCGATGCGGAAGTTGGAGACATTGTCGTGTACCATGGTCCCAACGACAAACGCTCACATGTCGGTGTCATTGTCGAGCTAAAGCAAGGACTGGTTGACCGAGGCGGACGACATAGGCTTTTAAAGGTATTGAGCAAATGGGGCGGACACGGAGAGTACGCTCACATGCTCGATCAGATTCCGCCGGACTACGGACGGCCGGCAGAGTTCTGGACGGACAGGAGGCTTCTTTGAATTTCTGGCAATGTATCCACGAAATCGAGAGTCCGAGGTTCTCGGCCCGCCTCAATTTAGCAAGCGACGCGAGGACGTTCTTCAGCATCGCTGAACGGCAGGAAGCAGTTCAAGAATGTTGGCGGGAGATGTCCGATGAGAGTCGGTACACGACAGTGCTAAGTCGCCTGCTGGACCTGTCACAGCAGAAAACCGACCTTAGATACGAGAATCCGAGCGACGTAGCCGTCGCTATCTACTTGTGGCTTTTGGCAGCGAAGAAAAAAGCTCTGGCGAGAGTTGGAGCACAGACGGTGTGGGAACTTCCACGTTATTGGTGGGCGAAAGGGATGGCTCGCCAGATTTTATTCGGAGGAGAGAGCCAAGCTGGCTCTACAGCAGGGCAAGTGACGACTGGGGACGCCTACGTCAGTGCCCGGAATGATGCCCCGGAGAGGCTGTTTCCTTTGACCTCAATTTTGGGTGGTCCGTTGTTCACAGAGCAGCCGGGATCATTGCACTCAGACGCGAGGGCGGATTCCTCCGGTACACAGCTTTTCTCTACGCACTCCGACTCGGTCACAATATGATTCGTCACGTCTGGAGCGTGCTTTGCGCGCGTAGCATTATCGACAACGAGTCGAACAACATAAGTCTGCTCGAAGTTCTAGAGCAACTTGCTGTCACCGCTCCTCCGGGCCAAGCTGCCCTTTCGCAGACCGACAAAATTTCTGTCCCTTTGAACTCAGAACTCGTAACGCTTTGGACTCGGTCGGGCGACGTGCCTGAACAGAGTAGGGCGCGTATACGCATCGTCAATGCCGGTGGTGATGAACTGCATGTCTCGGAAATCGCGGTGGATCTCACAAAGCATGCACGGCTGCGGAGCCGCGCGCGGCTCAATGGTCTCGCCATCCGCGGTCCCGGCGTGCACGAGTTCCGCGTTTCACTCGAAGAGCAGGGTCGTTGGGAAGAAGTGGCAAGGATCCCTCTTCAAATCATTTTCGGACCGCCTCCCACGAGCCCTTAGTTATCATTTCCGCATCGCTGCCGCCTGTATGCGCGCCGTTGGACTCTGATCAAGTCGCCAGCCGGAAAGGGTCCGATGATGGGTTTATCATCGGGGCTGCGCCGAATAGAGCAAAGGTCGCGCGCAGCATTTTCCCAGATCATTTTTTCTACGAGCGCGCATCCGATCGCGACGGGAAGTTCCCTTCGACCGAACCTTCAGGGTAACTCCACCTGCGTGAGGTTTTCTGCGCTGTAACGTAATTCGCTTATTGGCGGTGTTCGCGGCGCTGGTGCGCGTATATCAGAAGTCGTATTCAGCCAGCCGAAGCGAGATGGTGTGAGCGCAGCGTAAGAATCGCCGCTCTCTTTTTCCAGTCTTTCTTTTCCGTCAGCCCGAGCGAAGGCGACCAGAGGGCCTTAGCCGCGGGCGTAGGGATCGTCCAGCACGAAGCGCCAGGCGCCGTCGGGCTGACGACGCACAACCTCCAACGCGTGATGCTTGATTGAGACGGGCGAGCCATCCGTGGACTTTCCGAGCATGCTCCAATCGTTGTAGAGCACCGCGAGGTCATCGCCGGCTGGAACGACTCGCACTACGTTCATCGTGACTTTCGATTCCGACAATGCGGCAAACAGTCCTTGCAGCGTCTCGCGGATAGCCGCGGTTCCTTGAACGGCTATGCCGTCTTCGTTCACGAGACTTGCTTGCGGTTCGTAGAGCGCGATCAGTTGGTCGAGGTCGCGAGTATTGGCGTAGGCGCCGAAGAGCTCATCGCACTGTTCGGGAGTTTGCGCTGGCATAAGTTTAGGCCTCCAGGTTCTTTGGCACTCATCCATTCCGGGTGCGCACGTTGCGAAACGGCGTGGAACTCTTGACTAAGCTCAGGGCTAGTGAACCGGTCCCGTTGCACCTTTTGCCTGCTTGGTTACGGTGAAGGGAAACTTGAGGTTGCCACTCGAATTCCACAAGCCCCAGTGCGCTCCCCACGAGTCTTGCACGCTGAGCCAGGGCTGATCGAGTGCTATAAACACAAAAGTGGAGCCGAGCTTATTCGCGTTCGCGAAGATCGCCTTAGTAAAGGTGGCCTCATTGGCGACGCTCGGGACCGACGAGCCATTGGTGGCGCCCGCACTGGGCCATCCGGTCTCACCGATTATAACCTGCTTGCCGTTGAACAGCTTGTTGAACATGGCATAAGCGCCGATCAGGTTTGCTATCGCGCCACCGATCGGCACCTTCCCATAAAAGGGGTAGATGTTGATCATCATCGAGTCAACGTGGGGCTTCAGTTGAGCGCCGTAGGACACGGCGGCCTGATAGCCGAGCGAGGTAGTGACCTGCACGTTGCCCTTGTTTTTAAGCCTGGTGCGGACATACTGCAAATCGGCGATTAGCTGGGCTACGGAAATCGGCTTCGAATTGACATCCGTGTCGAGGCATTCGTTACCGACCACAACGGCAATTACGGTCTGCGGGTAGTTGTTGGCAAGGCTAATCGCCGTATCGAGATAGGTAGTGTCGGCGGAGCTGTTGTAGTCGCTGTTCTCGAAGATGCCCTGGTAGATTTTGAGCTTCGGGAAATGGGTCTTGGCCAGAGGAACCACCTGGTCGAGGCGCGAATCCGCATCGTCGCCATAGGTCTTAATATAGGTGAACTTCTCGGAAATGATCCCCAGGTCCGAGAGGAACTGGCTATCAGTGATAGGAGTGCCCGGGTGCTGGCCGCTCTCATGAAACGGTCCGTAGTTGATTCCGAGGTACGGTCCCGCGAATGCGGAGCCCGAGGTCAAGAGGAGCATTAAGCCGGCTAACAGGCCAGGGACCGAGCGCATCTTTACAGTAATCCTCAATTGAGCGTCTCCTTCCGCGGCAGGTTCTTACTTCTCGCCGACAATTACTCATTGAATATTCAATATTCCCTGTGTGTGAAGAAAATTTGCTCAGAAGGACTAAGTAAGTAGTCTCCAGAAAATCGCCTTCCGATTCGCCTGGATCAATCGGAAGCTATCTACGAAGCAGCGGCGGCGGCCGCTTCGATTTCGCGACGACGACGGCCGGGACCGGTTTCAGGCAGCAGGTACATCGCGCCGATCGGCAGGAACTGCAACACCAGAAATCCCAGCATCACGGCTCGCAGTCCGATTGCCGCGGCGATCGCGCCGCCGAGGAATGGCGCGACGAACGCGCCCGCGTAGCCGACCGACCATACGAAGGCGAGACCGGTGCCCATGCGGGCGGGCGTCATGCCCGGCAGTTCCATCAGCATCGTGACGATCGCGGCGAGCGATCCCGCGGCGCCGATTCCGACCAGCACCAGCGACAGGCGAATCATGATCGGTTCCTTGATCAGGATTGCGCCGGCGCATCCGACCAGTGTGAAAATCGCAACCGGCCATAAGAATGGTTTGCGCAGTCCCGTCATGCCGGTGCCGAGACCGCCGCCGACCGAGGCGAAGATTCCGGTGAGCGGCAGCACCGCCGTCATCGAAGAGGCATCGGAGAGGTTCATGCCGCGGACGACGTGAAAATACTGAGGGAGAAACGCGGTATATAGCTGGAAGACCCACATGCCGCCGAAGAGGCCAATCGCGATCAGGCGCACGTCGCGCATCCGGATCACTTCGCCGAGATTTGAGCGGCTCTCTTCCTGGCCCGGCGCCGGATCGACGGCCGCGATCGCGTGACGCTCGCGCCCGAGTATCGTCCACGCCAGTGCGACGACGGCAACCGCGATTCCGTATCTGAGCACGACCCGTTGCCACGATGATCCGAGCGCCAGGTAGAGCGGCGCAGTGATCGAGAACACCGCGGTCATGCCGATATACGAGCAGAGCGCGTTGATCATGTTGATGTAGGGCCACTCACCCTCGCCGAACCATTGCATCGTGAGCGTGCCGGGGGGAGCAATCATCACGCCGAAACCGACGCCCTCGATCACGCGGCACGCGAGCAACGGGCCGAACGAAGTGCAGAAGCCGCTGAGGATCTGCCCGATCGCGAGCAGCCAGATGCCGACGAGAAACGCGCGCAGTGCGCCGAGGCGTTCGGAAATCAGCGCGCCCAGCAGCGAGAAGATCGAGATGCATAGCGCGATGATCGAGATGATCAGCCCGGCGGTGCCTAGCGAGATGTGAAGATCCTGGATGATCGGCTCGAGAATCGGCGCGGGCGCGAGCCAGGTAACGACCTGGCCGAGGAGGGCTAGAAAAATGAGGACCTCGATCACCCATCGGTACGGCGACAACGTGCTTCGATCCATCGGCATCTGCGGCTCCTTATGGCGATCCCGATATAATCAGCGGCGCGGGGAAATTGCTACAGGAGAATGCGGATCGTGCGATGGCATTGCGCACGCGCGCGCGGAGTGCGCGCGCGTGCGAATCACCCTCACCAGCCTCGTCGCGTTCCGCAACTTCGGCTCCCTCTCCCGTAACATAACGGGCGAGGGAAAGAGCGGCAGCCTCCGCGCAGGATGACGGAGGTGGCGCAGATGTTCCGTGTCGTCCCGAGTGAGCCTTGCGACGAGGGAACCCGGATCCGGGATTTCTCACTGCGTTCGAAATGACACGGGGGGTGAGGCGCCTGCGCTGACACTCAGATCAGAGACGTTGCTCGCCGCTGGCCCATCGCAGGTAGAAGAACATCCCCGCGCAGTACACGGCGGCGATCAGATAGAAGACAGCGCTGAAGGATTTGGTGGCCTGCACGATCAGGCCGGTCGCGGCGACGCCGATGATTCCCGGGATGGTCGCGACGGTGTTCGAGATCCCCATCAGGATGCCGGCATAGGTCGGCGCGACGTCGAGGTGATTGACGCCGAACGCGGCGGAGCTGATACCGTTGGCGGAGGCGGCCACGGTGAGCAATGCGACGGCGGTGGCGGGTGACCACGCGAATGGCACGAGGCATAGCGGGATCGCGCCGATCGCGAAGGCGGCGGCCTGCATCGACTTGCGCACACTGCCGACTTCGACGCCGCGAGCAATCAGCAGATCGGAGAGCCAGCCGGCGGCGCTGACCGTGAAGAAGGTCGCGATCCATGGAATGATCGAATAGACGCCGACGCGCGCCAGCGGTACGTGAAAGGTGTGATTCAGATAAGTCGGCATCCAGAGCAGCAGGATGTTGTAGCCGAAGTTGCTGCAGAAGTGCGCGACGACGATCGCCCACACGGCTTTCTCGCGCGCGATTGCGGCCCACGGCACGTTGATCGCGAGCGGCTCGGCGGTGCGCGACGAGGTGATCAGCTCGAGTTCATCGGGGGAGATGCGCTTCGAGTTCTCCGGGCGATCCGACGCGAATATCATCCAGAACGCGACCCACACGCCGCCGAGTGCGCCCGAGATGTAGAACAGCGCGGGCCATCCGAGCCATCCGATGATGAGCGGACTCGCGCTCAGCGCGAGCACGGTGCCGACGTACATCCCGCTGTAGTTGAATGAGAGGGCGCGGGCGCGCTCGGCTGGCAGCGTCCAGCGCGAAGTCAGGCTGTGAATCGAGGGGAAATTGACGCCTTCGCCGAGACCGAGGAGCACTCGCGCCGCGAGCAGAGCTGGAAACGTCGCGGCGGCGGCGATTGGGGTGACAAACGTCGCAAGCGACCAGATCGCGACGCCGGCGGCGAGCACGCGATGCCCGCCGAATCGATCCGCCATCCATCCGCCGAGCAGTTGCGTCCATATGTAGCCCCAGAACACGGCGGAGAGCACGAGTCCTTTGGCGGCGGAATCGTAACCGAACTCGCGCGCGAGCGGGATTATCGCAACCGAGATGCTGATGCGATCGATGTAACAGAGCGCCGTGCCGAGAAAAAATAATCCGACGACGGTATAGCGCTGCGGCCATCCGATGCTGCGAACCGCGGCGACGCGCGCGATTGAAGGCTGAGCCATGATTGCAGAGAAGCTTTATCTGCGTTGGGGATCAATCGCCAGCGGTCGCGGAGGCCACTGCGTCGGTTCACCGCGATTTTCTGCTCGCGACGACTGCACCCTCACCCGCCGAATCCTCACTCTGTTCGGCTTCGGCGACCTCTCCCGCAGCCAAGCGGGCGAGGTATCAGAAAAGGGGCGAGGGAAAGAAAAAAAAGGCACGGAATTTTGTTCCGTGCCTTCGACAATCCAGATGCGAAAGTTGCTGACCGCTAACGCCCGACCGCGTGACGAACGGTGTTCAGGATGTAAATGAAATCGCGCGGCGAGCGGACGTCGCCGAGCAGCGCGACCCGCGACAACATCTCCATCTCGTCGTTGGAGATATTGTGGATGCGCCGCAGTTGCTCGTTGTTGTGGAATTCCTGCCACGCGGAATTGGGCGCGCTATCGGCCTCGGGCGTGAGCAGAGCCTGCGCGCGCGGATTCGCGAGAAAAAACAAATCGCGGCGGTCGAGTCCCAGCACCTCGGCGAACCGGGTGACGATCTTGTCAGACGGATGCCGCTTGCCCGATTCGAGGTGCCCGACGTAGGGCGTTGAAGTTTTGATTCGCTTGGCGACCTCTTCCTGAGTGAGGTCGAGTTGCCGCCTGCGATCGCGAATGACCTGTCCGAAATCCCTGTCCTTGCGTGCCATCAATGCACTCCCCTTATTTAGAAACTTCGCTCTGGGCCAGCCACATGCCCGCTTCCTACCAAACAGATGTTATTCGACACTTACAGTAAGTATCAGCAAAGCGTCACAAAGGCAAACGCAAAATCACGCAACGCTTCACGCATCGCCGTATGTCATCGCGCGCCGCATCCTACAGTGTGTATAGACTTTTCGCCATCAAAAAAATTCAACCGGCCGAGGGACGTTCCGCGGCGCCAATTTGTTTCACCGATGCTACTACGGCTAGTTTCCGTAGGGGTTACGGCCGTGGTTCAGGTAGATCGAAAATTCGGCCGCGCCTTCGAGGCGGCGCGGGACGCTCCTGAACTTCGCGGTATCGCCATGTTTGAGGGAACTGATCGCGACGTTATCCCGCGCAATCGAATGGCCGCTGCGATCGAAGTAGCGCACCTCGACGTCGATTGCGCCGATATCCTCGCCGGTGTTGCGCAACTCGCCCTCGACCAATATCCGGTCGCCGCTGCGCACCATCCGGCTCTGCTCGACCTTCACCGGTTCCACGCCGAGGAGCGAATAAAACACGTATCCGGCGAAAACGAGCGCGCTGAGGAGGACGAGGAGCGCGCCTTTACGCATCGCGAGGCGAAAGCGCCGTCAGTACGAGCGCGGCAATCCGAGGACGTGCTCGGAAATCGAGTTCAGCACCATCTCCTGTGACACCGGCGCGATCTTCATCAGGCGGCATTCGCGGAAATAGCGCTCGACGTCGTAGTCGCGGATATAGCCGTAGCCGCCGAGCGTCTGCACCGCGCGATCGCAGGCCTCGAAGCCGGCGTCGGCGGCGCGCAACTTCGCGGTGTTGGCCTCGGGGCCGCACGGTTTTCGACTGTCGAACAGCCATGCCGCTTTGAGCATCATGAGATCGGCGGCCTCGAGCTTCGAGTACGAATCGGCGAGCGGATGCGCGATCGCCTGGTTTTGTCCGATCGGACGGCCGAACACGACGCGCTCTTTCGCATACTTGACGGCCTTGGCGATCGCGGCGCGTCCGATTCCGATTGCTTCGGCGGCGACGAGGATGCGCTCCGGATTGAGACCGTCGAGCAGGCAGTGAAAGCCGCGTCCTTCGCCGCCGATCAGATCTGAAGCCGACGCTTTCAGGTTGTCGATGAACACCATGTTGGTATCGACCGCGGCGCGCCCGAGTTTTTCGAGTTCGCGAACTTCGACCGCGGCCGGGTCGAGATCGGCAAAGAAGAGGCTCATGCCGTCGGTCTTTTTCTTGACCTGCTCGAAGGGCGTGGTGCGCGTGAGCAGGAGCATCTTAGTGGCCTCGCGCGCCTTGGTGGTGAATACCTTGCGGCCATTGATCACGTAATCATCGCCCACGCGCCGCGCCGCGGTCTTGATATGGGTGATGTCATTGCCGGCATCGGGCTCCGTCACCGCAAAGGCGACGTGCATCTCACCGCTGATCACTTTTGGGAGGTAGCGGTGCTTCTGCTCCTCGGTGCCGTGAAAGACTAGCGGACTGACGCCGAAGATCGAGAGATGGATCGAGCTCGCCGCCGCCATCGCGCCGCCCGACGCTGCGACTTCGCGCATCACGAGGGCTGCTTCGGTGATTCCGAGGCCGCTGCCGCCGTATTGCTCGGGAATCGCGACGCCGAGGTATCCAGCCTTGGCGACGGCGTTGAAAAACTCGTGGGGGAACTCGGCGCGGCGATCGTGGTCGCGCCAGTATTCGTCGGGAAAATCCGCGCATAGCGCTCGGACCTGACGAACAATCTCTTCCTGCGACGGCGTCAAATCAAAATCCATGGTGTGATTCCTCTGAAGGTTAAGTGCACAGCGCTGCGATCGTGGTTATAGCCGCTCCGGCTTGTGCATACGAGCGATCGAGCACGCCGAGTGAGTGATAGGTGAGTGATTAACGAAAAGGCAGATGCGTCTCATACAGGCGTCAGGGTTTCTTTGCAAAATGGAATCAATCACGGTCCGACTCAAAGATCGCGGACGATAGACAACTATTACGCCGGTATGAATCTTGAAACCACGCCATCCGGTTCTATTCCACAGCCCGCTAGGTGCGGGCTCAAGAAGCCGCGTTTCGAAACAGCTCAAACCTGGAGGAGGAGAGAGTGAACAGACGGAGAACGGCCCGGGCCGCGACCAGGACTAGCCTTATCGCCGGCGTCGCACTGATTTCGATGCTGTGTAACGCCAGCGCCTGGGCAGAAACCACGAAGAAGCATAAGCGGACCAGCGTCACTACAACCACGTCAACAGTCGTCGCGAGCACGTCCGAGCAGCAGCGCCTCAACGCGCTGGCCGGCCAGATGACCAACCTGCAAAAGCAGAGCGACGACACGGTCAGCGAGGTGAAAAAGATCGAGCAGGCGATCACGGTGGCGCCGCCGGCGCAGGCTGATGCGAAGCCGCAGACGGTCGGCGAGCACGTCGGCGTGCTGGAAAAGAGCTTCGGCGATCTCAAAACCGATCTGGCGAACAATCTGGGGATCCACGTTCACGGCCTGGTCGACGCGGGCTACGAACACAACTTCAACCAGCCCAATCACAACACCAACGTGATTCGCGTCTTCGACCAAGACGGATTCCAGCTCACGCAGGGTAATATTCACATCGATCGGACCGTTGAGGGAGGAGTGGGCTTCGTCACTGATCTGAATTTCGGGCAAGTTGCCAACACGTTGTCATTCGCCACTCGTTACTCGAACGCTTTTCCCGTCGGTAACCAATGGTTTGATCCGACGCAGTTGTATCTGACCTACACGGCGCCAATTGGATCAGGCATCAACTTTTCGGCCGGACGCTTCGTCACGCTGCTCGGAGCGGAAACGATCAATACGTACAACAATCTGAATTTCAACGAGTCGAAGGGCATCATTTTCGGTTTCGGGATCCCCTTCACGCACACCGGAGTTCGGGGCGCATACACGTTCAACGATTACGTTTCCTTCATCGGCGGTGTGAACAACGGATGGGACGATCCCGCCGCATTCAACAATGGAGGACCTAACTACGAGGGCGAGTTGGCGCTCAATAACAAGGAGAAAACGGTCAGTCTTCTGATCAACGGTATCTGGGGACCAAACCTGGTCGGCAAGTCCAACTCCAATCTGGGCGCTATCGACCCGGTCGCGACCTGGAAACCGTGGTTCCTCCCCAAGCTGACGCTGCAATCTGAGTACGTGTACGGGACGCAGAGCGGACCGGTCATCAATGGGCATAGCGGAAGCTGGACGGGCGTGTCGGGCTATGTCGTGTATGATTGGACCGATCAGTTCGAGACAGCCACACGCGGTGAAATGTTCCAGGACAAGGACGGGTCGCGCACCGGCACTGCCCAGACGCTGTGGGAAGTAACCCAGACTCTTAGCTACAAGATACCGCAAGTGACGGGACTTCTGGGACGGTTGGAATATCGTCACGACAACTCCAGCCAGAACGTATTCACTAACAATAACTTCGTCGACCCGGTGACCGGCGTACAACATTTGTGGCGCGGACAGGACACGGTGAGCGCTAACATGATCTACGCCTTCTAATCGGGAGAGGAGTTTAACTCGCGCAGCGATGCGCGCTTAGCCGGCGGGTCCACGGGGGCCCGCCTTTTTTGATGCGCTTGGGATCGGTGGGGAGCCCACGGCCAAAGCCGTCATCAAGATTGACCGTAGCGGGCCGGGCATCCATTTTGCTGTGATCAAAGCGCTCGGCTGATAGCCTAAGCATTGAGAAAAAATACAAGGCTAACAGGGTGAAATCCGACGGGCGACGCGATCGCGCGCCGGATGTGCTGTTCACTGGCGCGTCAGATGCTTATTTCATGAGCATTGCGTTTGGATGGGTTTCGTGACAAAAAACGGTGTCGGCTGCGATGTTTCGATTGCTGCGCGAGGCTTGCCGGCCGCTGTCGGGATCGATTCCAAAATCTGCCAATTGTCGGCCGAGGCGAATTTCGCGGCTTGAATTTCATTCAATCCACAATCATGGGACCGCCGCCCCATTCAAGCGGCGAGGAGGGATACGCGTTCGATGACGCCTAAACAAGTTCTCCAAATGATCAAGGACAAGGGCGTAGTGATGGTCGATATTAAATTCATCGACCTGCTTGGCACCTGGCAGCACTTCTCTGCGCCGGTCTCCGAGTTCAAGGACGAAGCGCCCTTTGAAGAAGGGCTCGGCTTTGACGGTTCCTCGATTCGCGGATGGCAGGCAATCGATGCCAGCGACATGCTGGTGGTGCCGGATCCGGATACGGCGGTGATGGATCCTTTCATGAAGGATCCGACGCTGTCGCTGATCGCGAACATCTCGGATCCGATCACCCGCGCCGACTACTCGCGCGATCCGCGCAACATCTCGAAGAAGGCCGAGGCTTACCTGAAGTCCACGGGTGTCGGTGATGCTAGTTTCTTCGGACCCGAGCCGGAGTTCTTCATCTTCGACGGACTACGCTACGACACGACGCAGAACTCGAGCTACTACTATATCGAATCGAACGAAGGTAACTGGAATAGCGGCCGTGAAACCAATGTCAAAGGCGGGCTGAATAGCGGCTACAAGGTCAAGAATAAGGAAGGTTACTTTCCAGTACCGCCGGTCGATACGCTGCAGGACATCCGCACCGAGATGGTGCTCGAGATGGAACGAGTCGGCATCCGTGTCGAGAAGCAGCATCACGAGGTAGCGACCGCGGGTCAGGCGGAAATCGACATGCGCTTCCAGACGCTCACCAAGATGGCGGACTGGCTGACGTGGTACAAGTACATCGTGAAGAACGTCGCGGCGCGCCACGGGATGACGGCGACGTTCATGCCCAAGCCTATTTTCGGCGATAACGGCACCGGGATGCATACTCATCAGAGCCTCTGGAAGGGCGATACGCCGCTCTTTGCCGGCAATGGCTACGCGGGGATGTCGGAAATGGCGATGCACTACATCGCGGGCATCCTGCATCACGCGCCTTCGCTGGCTGCCTTCACCAATCCGGGGACCAATTCGTATCGCCGGCTAGTGCCGGGCTTCGAGGCGCCGATCAACCTCGCATACTCATCGCGGAACCGGTCGGCATCGGTGCGAATCCCGATGTACTCGCCGTCGCCCAAGGCCAAGCGAATCGAGGTGCGGTTCCCCGATCCTACCGCTAATCCCTACCTCGCATTCTCCGCGATGCTGATGGCGGGGCTCGACGGAATCCAGCGCCGGCTCGACCCGGGCCAGCCACTCGACAAGGACATCTATGCGCTCACGCCGGCCGAGCTGGCGGAAGTGCCCAGCATGCCGGCGTCGCTCGAGGAATCGCTCGGCAACCTGAAGCGGGATCACGAGTTCCTGTTGAAGGGTGATGTATTCACCGAGGACCTGATCGAGACGTGGATTGACTACAAAATGGCGAAGGAAGTGAGCGCGATTCGGCTCCGCCCGCATCCGTACGAATTCCACCTGTACTACGACGCGTAAGCGACGCGGTTAGCTGCTAATTACTTATTAACACAAAGGCGCTCCGTCATCCGGCGGGGCGCCTTTCTTTTTGCTTACTGTTCGCAGGCTGCTTCTGGACTTAGCCCTCGCGAGTTCTCGCTACTCAGGTGGTCGGTGTTGCGGTTGGAGTTCTAGTCGCGGTTCTGGTAGCCGTTCTTGTTGCGGTTCTGGTTGCAGTCTTAGTCTGGGTCGGAGTTTTGGTTGCGGTCTTAGATACCGTCGTGGTGGCGGTCGGTGTTCGGGTTGCGGTCTTGGTAGAAGTCTTCGTCGCGGTCAGCGTCGAAGTCGGAGTTCGCGAGGCTGTCCGGGTCGCCGTTCTCGTAGCAGTTCTGGTCGCGGTCGAGGTGGGAGTCCGCGTAGCCGTCCTGGTGGCGGTCCTCGTCGAAGTCTTAGTCGCGGTTCGAGTTGCGGTCTTGGTCCCGGTTCTCGTTGCGGTCGAGGTAGGAGTTCGCGTTGCCGTACGAGTTGCAGTTCTGGTCGCTGTCCGAGTTGGGGTTCGGGTAGCTGTCGGAGTCCGGGTGGCCGTCCTGGATAACGTAGCAGTAGGTGTGCGACTCGCAGTTCGAGTCGCAGTACGGGTCGCGGTTCTGGTGGCGGTTCTCGTCGAAGTCCTGCTGGCCGTCTTGGTTGCAGTCTTGGTCGGCGTTCTCGTGGCGGTCCTAGTTGCGGTCTTGGTGGCGGTCCTGGTCGGGGTCCGAGTTGCCGTGCGGGTTGCGGTCTTGGTCGGGGTCCGGGTAGCCGTCCGAGTCGCGGTGCGGGTTGCCGTCCTGGTCGGCGTTCTGGTTGCAGTCTTGGTGGCGGTCCTGGTCGGAGTCCGGGTGGCCGTCCGAGTTGCGGTGCGGGTTGCAGTCCTGGTTACCGTCGCCGTAGCAGTCGGAGTCCGCGTGGCAGTCGCGCTTTTCGTGGAGGCGGCTACCGCGTTCCGCGCATCGACGATTCCTGCCCCGGAATTGACATCGACACCCGTACCCTCGTTGTCGAGCGCGGTGGAACTCAAAATACTCTTGACCTGTGTGGGCGTGAGGGTTGACGCACGTGAGAGCATCAGCGCCGCGATTGCGGCGGCATGTGGCGCCGCCGCCGAGGTGCCAAAGAACGGGGCGAACCCGGGAGTCGCGGTCGTAACCCCGTCGGCAGCCGTGATGTCAGGTTTAGGCAAAAGCAGGCCACCGCTCGCAAGAAAATTCCCCGGAGTGATCGCCGTCCCGTCGGGGTTATAGAAAATCCTGCGCGGGCCATCGGAGCTGAAGTCCTCTACCGGGTTGGTCGCACCGCCAACGAAAGGCGCACACGAAGGACACCCTGTCGTAGCCACATCCACCGCGGCGACGCCGAGTGTGTTTTTGCCCGCGGAATGGCCACCGGTGTTGCCATTGGTGTTGAACTGAATCTGGCCACGCAAGGTATCCAGGTGAAGGAATCGGGGCGAACCCTGAAAAAGCACTATCGCGAGACGAAAGCCCGTTGCATTCCCACTGAAACCCAGTTGCTCGATAGGATCCTGGGTTCCGTTTTGAGAGTTGGTGCTCGACAGGACCACGCTTGTTCCGGCAGGGTTAAGCAAGAAAAGATCGTAGTCGTTGCTCGAGCCACCAAATAGGTCAGACCATTGTAAGACCACGGCTCCGAAGGGGGGATTTTTGGTGATGGGATTGGTGTTCTGTCCTCCGCCGAAATCGAGTGCCGATTTGTATACGGCGGAATCGAAAGGCGCCGGCAAGGTAGTGGCAACGTAGTTGCCTTCCCAGGTGCCTGACGTCCCCTTCTTCTTGCTACCGCCGTTGCCTGAGGAAGAGAAGTAAATTGTTCCGTTTGCGACCGCTGCGCTGATCGCTTGAGCGATGATGCCGTCCTGAAAAACCGGCTCAGCGAAGTAAAATACATCGTCCACAATCACCTTCGCTCCGGCCGTCTGGAGCGATGTGATGTTAGTCGCAAAGGCCGCTTGGCCTCCATTGGCAGTGGCAAATGCCAGATTCGCACCGGGTGCAAGATCAAAGACGATCTCCAGCATCGCGCTGCCCTCTGATCCGCTGCCAGCTTTTCCCGGCAGAACCTGCAAGCACGGCGGACCAGCCGGGCAGTTAGGCGGCAGATCCCCGGTAGCCTGTACTGTGCTCAACGGGTCCACTCCGTCAGACAGGACTCCAACCTTGATCCCCGAACCGTTAATGCTGAAGGTCGACCGGGCGGTGTTGGCGCGATGAGTGATGTCGCCTTCGCTGGTGTCGTCCTTATTAGTGCCAAATTCCTCGGCGGGCTTGATGAACTTGACGTCCGGCATCGCGGCCATATCTTCCAGTGCGTTGATCGGTATAGAAGCGCGCATCGCGTTGTACTGAGGAAAGCTGTTGATCACGGTCCCGCCAACCGCACTGATTTTGGCCAGTACGGCAGCGGTGACCTTCGCCTTGATGTCGACGATTGTCGTGCCGTCATTTTCGACCTGCACACCAGTTAGCATTTCCGGCACACCAGGCGCGGGCGCGATGCCCTTGTGCTGCCGCGCTGCATCCAAGAGTCTGGAATCAATTTTCCGTTGCGCTGGAGTGCGCGCCTCTTTCGCGGCCATGATCGCCTCAATCTGCGCGATCGCATTTTTGCTGAGGGGTTCGGCTCTTAGCACGGGAGCAGTGATGACAACTACAGCTGCGACTAAAAGCCACAGCCGGGCGGCGCGACAGACGCTTTGATACTTTCCGGAATGGCCGTGGCTCGGATTGCGTGAAAGTTCTACTACTGATTCGGGAGAGGCCATCGGGACTTCCTCTGCGTCGGGCAAACATCATTGCTGAGCCATCAGCGCCGACCCGCGATTTTAGTCAGGAAAGTAATACAACATAGAATAACCTCATACAACGCACGATGCGTCTTAAACTCATGAAATTGATGGCCGGAGCGTAGATAAGCTACGCTTCGTATAGGTAACTGCGGTTTGTTCGTCGATCGAGCAGGCTTGGTCAGTTCGCGTCTCGCGATGAAAGCGGGTGAGATTCCTTCCAGCTTCGCGCGACATTGGCCATCGTCGTGAACTCGATTCCGCGATGGCTCCCGATATGGCGGACCAGCCGCTCGAGCATCAGCAATCGATGCCCACGGCCAATCACCTGCGGATGCATCGTGAGCGTGTACACGCCTTCGCCAAGTCGATCGTGGAGATAGTCGAAATCGCCGGCCCAGATGTCGTAGACCGCGTTGGGGGACGACAGGCCCTGCTGGATTCCGTTGCGGCTCGAGAAGTATTCGAACGCTGGAAAATCATCGAGGCCCCAGGTGAACGGAATCTCAACGACGTCGATATCCTTGCCGAAGATGTACGGGCCGTCATTCGAGGGGTTGTCGCCGGAGCGCAAATAGTAGGGCGAAAAATCGTCGCCCATCAGACTCGAGTCGTAGAGAAAGCCGCGGTCGTGGAGCAGATCGACCATGTTGTAACTGAGACCGGCGCCCGGCGATCGATGCCCCAGCGGACGATGCCCGGTCATCCGCGTCAGCACTTCATTGCCGCGATCGAGAATCTCGGCTTCGTCTTCAGCGTCCTTGGGGCGCGTGTGAAGGTAGCCATGATTGCCGATTTCGTGGCCGTCGGTCATCAGCGCCTCGATGATATGCGGATAGGTTTCGGCGCTGTGGCCGGGGACGAACCAGGTCGATTTGATGCCCCATTCGCGGAGCATCGCGATCAGCCGCTCGGCGCCTACGCGGCCGAACTCGCCGCGGGAAATGGCGCTCAGTGAAGTCGCGTGAAAGCCGCCGAGCCAGAGCGAGATCGCGTCGAAGTCGAATGTCAGGCAGACTGAAATTTTCTTTTCCATCGCCGTCGCCTCAGGATTGTTTGTCGCGCGCGAGCGCCTCCAACTTATCGAGCCGCATCTGCAGCTTTTTGTTGTCGTCGCGCATTTTGTCGATATCCTCGCGAAGCCGCTGTCCTTCTTCGACGCGCGTGCGGCCTTCGTTGATCGACGCGATCGCGTCGTTTGCATGGCGCTGCACTCTGCCATCCAAATCGCGATTGGCCAGGCGTTGCAAGAAAGGCAAAGCGCGCGCGTCTCCAATCTCAGCCAGAGCGCCCGAAATTCGCATCCGGACCATGAACTCGCGGTCGTCGCAGAGCGGCGTGAGCCAATCGAGAATTTCGAGTCGCCGATTTTCCTTAAGCGCTGCGAATCGCGCCAGAGCACCGATCGCGGCGACGCGGGCGCGCGGCGGCTGTCCATACTTCGTCCAGTCGCGCGCGATATCGATCGCGCGGTCGTCGCGCGCTTCAGCAAGACCGCCCAGCGCGTGCGCACGAATCACGTCGAGATACGATTCGCGCGTGAGCGCATCGTTCAGATGCTCGAATGCGCGCGCGTCGCGAGTCTTGCCGAGCGCGTGGGCAGCCTCGGCTTCGACGAAGTAGCTCTCGTCGCCCTTCCCCAGCACGTCGGAGAGCGCCGCAGCCGCGCGGCTATCGCCGCGGAAATTTCCCAGCGCTCGCACCACCGCGCGCCGCGCCTTGGGATGCGGCAACGTAAGGCCTTCGAGCAGCGCGTCGCGCGCTGCATCGGTGCGAATCGTGCCGAGCGCATTGGCCGCGTCGGCCTGCACGCCCCAGAACTTGTCACCGAGCATCGCGGTTCGCAGCGCCGCGGTGGCGTCGGGACTTCCCTCATTGCCAAGTTCGCGCGCGGCCGCCGCACGACCAATCGCCTCGGGGGCGTGGCGCAACTCGACGTCGAGCGCCTCGCGGCTCCGCTTATGCTTGAGCGTTTTCACGATGTCGTGCTCAGGATCGAAGCGCACCGCTTTGGGCGCCTTCTCGCAGATGAAATTGAACACCTGCTCGCGTTCCTTGATGTCCACGCGATGGCGAATCTCGTTTCCGTCGGCGTCCATCAGCGCGATCGTCACGGGGAACTTGAACACCGGCGTCATCTCGCTGGTCTTATGCGTTTGCTTGACAGTGACGCTGAGCAGCTTTCGCTTGTCGTCGAAGGAACTCGAGACTTCGATTTCCGGATGCCCTTCCTTGTACACCCATTGGTCGAAGAACCTGTCGAGATTGCGTCCGGTGGCGTCCTCGAAGGCGCGCTGCAAATCCTGCGTGATCACGTTGGCGCCGCGATGACGCGTGCAATAGAGATTCAGCGAGCTGAAGAATAGATCGTCGCCAACCGTGCGCCGCAGCATGTGCAGCACGAGACTGCCTTTCTCATACAGATGACGATCGAAAAGATCGATTGGCGTGCGATAGCGATGGCACACAATCGGCCGGCGGTAGCGATGCGAATCCTCGTCGAGGTAGCCCTCGCGATCCTGGCGGACGTTCCATGCGAACTCGTCGGCGCCGAGATTCTCCTCGCACCAGAGCGCCTCGAAGTAAGTCGCAAATCCTTCGTTCAGCCACGCATGCGCCCAATCACGGCAAGTCAGCAAATCGCCCCACCATTGATGCGCCAGTTCGTGTGCAACCAGCGGATCGCTCTTGAAATCGAGATGAGCGCGCGCGTCGTGCATCGTGTCGGCGGTCTGGGTCGTCGCCGAGGAATTTTCCATCCCGCCGAAAATGAAATCGCTGACGGCGACCTGCGCATATTTGGCGTAAGGATAGGGCACGCCGATTTTGCGCTCGAAGAATTGAATCATCTTCGGCGTGTTGCCAAAGGCGCGGCGCGCGTCGTCCTCGCGTCCCGGCGCGACGTAATACGTCACCGGCGTGTCACCTGCGCGTTCTTCAATCACAACGAACTCACCGGCCGCCAGCGTGATCAGATACGTGGAATGCGGCACCTCGTGGCGCCAATGAAAGGTGCGCGTCTTCGCGGCGCGATTCGAGGTCGTTTCGACGAGCGCGCCGTTCGAGATCGCGGTGAATTTTTCCGGCACGGTCGCGATAACTTCGCTGGTGGTGCGATTGTTCGGGTAGTCGTAGCACGGAAACCAGTAGCGCGAATCTTCATCCTCGCCCTGCGTCCACGCCTGCACGGGTTTGTGCGGATAGCCGTCGTCGGGACCGACGAAATAAAGTCCGCGGCGCGGGCGCGCTGAATAATCGATCGCGATTTCGATTTCATCGCCGGCCGCGAGCGCGCGGGGCAGCGCAATTTGCAGCGTGCCATCGGCGTGCTCGAACGAAGCGGGTTCGTTCGCGACGCGCACCGCATCGATTTGCATTTCGAGTGCGTCGAATTCGAGCTTGTCGACGCCGCCTACGATCGCGGACAATCGATGCGTCGCGGTGCCGGCGATTCGTTTGTCGGCAAAATCGAGCGCGACTTCGAGCTTGATATGCTTGATGTTGGCGGCGCGATCGCGCGCCCATTTCTGTTCGACCTGATCGGGCTGAAACGCGCGGCGCCCGCGCGCGAAGGCGATCGTGAATGCGTCGCGGTCGCCGATTTCGGATGCGAGTTGATCGAATAAACGCGGCTTGTGCATGGCCGCGATCCTACGAACCGGGCCGCAGGTACGCAAACGCTCGCGCGATGCGCAAGCCGGCGGCATCGAGAAAAGAGAGAAGAAGAAAAATCGAAACCTCACGAGGTTTCGAGCTTCCCGTGGCGAAAGGATGCGGGCTCCGCCCTGTTAGTAGTGGGAGTGGGACAAAAAGAGGAACCGAAGAAGTTGGACGTGAGGCCGCCGCGATCTAGTGCCTAGCGTGATTTCGAACGGCCCATTATGTTTCGAGGAAAGGCACCAATGCTCTGCTCGAACCACGCCCGAGAAGCAGCGATATGAAGAGCGGTAAACGCGCGCAGATTCGTCATTCTCATTCAGTGGATGCTGGCGTGTGTTCGGAAACCAGGTTCCCACTCCCGCCGGCGAGGATGGATCAGGGGTTCTTCGACTTTGTCGCGTCCGGCGACATACAAATGCGGGTCATCGACTCGGCCTGTGGACCTAACGGACGAAGAAATCAACCCCGAGCGGTGTTTTTTTCATCGTGCAGGTGGTAAAAATCATTTCCCATTCGTAAGATTGAGGTTATGAGCGAACCAGATCGACACTTGGCGCACTATACCCGACCGCCGTTGGTCGAGACTGTTTGTGGGATACAATTCGGTTCGCTGGCAAAATTCTCGGCTGTTCACTTCGGCGAGTTCTGGGATGTTGTAAAGGGAGAGTATCCAGAAATCGAGGACCAACCGCCATTGATGGAGGTTTTTGAGGGGACGCCGCCGTCGATGCTAAAGCCGGCCGCCCAAATGCTTGAGAAACTTCCATTGCCGCGGGTGTTCTACAAGGACCGAACGGGCAACTTTCTTCTACAGGTTCAGCCGTCACGATTTCTGTCCAACTGGCGCAAGCAGAAGGAAAGCGACGAGTATCCTCGGTTTGGGGCTGCTCAGGAAAGGTTTCTCAAAGGTTGGAGGAATTTTTTGGAGTTCCTCAGCGCCTCAGGAATAGGGACGCCATCGGCGAATCAATACGAACTGTCTTACATCAACCACGTCACTGGAAGCGCCGGAACTTTCCCGTTAGCGCTCGCGGAATTTCTTCCGATGTTTTCGTGGATAACGCAAGAGGAGAAATTGCCATCGGTCTTAGAGACGGTAGTCTCTCGGGTCAAGTACGCTTTGCCAGAGTCGAAGGGAGCGCTTTACGTCTCCATCAGCCATGGCACGCGCACAACGGACGGTGCAGGCGTCGCTGTGATTGATTTAACGGCAAGGGGCCCAGCCAAGGCGGACTGGTCGGACTTGAAGGATTGGTTTGCGGTTGCTCACGAATGTGCGGTGCTGACCTTCACCGAGATGACATCTCTGAACGCGCATACTATCTGGGGGCGAGATCATGACTGAAGTTTCTAACCGAACCGTCGAACCGGCCAACGGGGCGGAAGTCTTCGCTCAGAGCGCCGGCAGCGTGCGGATTGGTGAAGATGGTGATATCGAAAGACCCTTCAGGCTAAGGCCCTGGAGCAAGGTCGCTCTGGCGATCGCGATCGCTACGTTGCCTCCCTTCGCCGAGGAATTCCGCAACTACGAGTTCAAGACGCAAGTTGCGATTTCGAATCGTGACGTCATTTTCGGTTCGGCTGAGTCTGAGGAGTCGGCGGAGTCAGATGTGTTTGTGATTTCGAGAAAGCGACCGGTTCTGTTTGCGATGAAAGATGTTTCGATTCGTGTAATTGGACCCCGGCGACCCTTCATCGTTGCCTCCGCTCCCGCGGATGATGACGAGTGAACGAATATCCCTGGTACGAGGAAGTTTCAGTGACCGCCCCGTTGACGCAGGGCGACATAATCGAGTCCTGCCCGGTCTTAGTTTTCGACACCATTTCCAACTTGGCGGAGATCCAAAACGACGACGAGTACGCGGAAAGGTTGAAAGAGTCTATCGCGGTCGAGACGGATCGCGTTATCGTGATGACGCAAGCCTGCGACCTCGAGCAAAATAAAGTACGAAACGTAATCCTTTGTCCTGCCTACATCGAGGCAACGTACCACTCCCAATGGAAAGAAGTGCAAGACAGGAATGGGCAGAAGTCGAACTCAGAAACTTGGAGAAGGTTTCTAAACGACGTCAAAAATGGCCACAAGTGGAATCTCGCACTGATTCAGAGTCGTTTCGAAGGCAATGTTCAGACTCCGCTTCAAATCGTCGATTTTCACGAGGTCCTCAGTCTTCCCCGCGATTTCTTGGAGGCTTGGATTAGGAAATCGGGAAATGAACGATTGCGCGTGCTACCTCCATACAGAGAGCATTTATCTCAAGCGTTTGCGCGGTTTTTCATGAGAGTTGGTTTGCCGCAAGACGTGCAGATATCAAACCTATCGTAGGCCGATCTGCAAAGTGCTGGTGACGATTCTGGATCGTCTCATCTACTAGCAGGGCGGAGCCCGCATCCTTTCACAACGGGAAGCCCGAAACCTGCGTGAGGTTTCGGAAATCCTCTTCCGCTTTGTGTATCTGCTAGTGGCGTAGGCGCAAGGCGCGTTCTTTCATGATCGCGAAGAACACCGGCACTAGAATCAGCACGTGGATAGTTGAAGTGACCATGCCGCCGACGATCGGCGCGGCGATCGGTTTCATCACATCGGAGCCGACGCCACTTTCGAACAGGATCGGCGCGAGACTGAGCATCACGACGGCGACCGTCATCAGCTTCGGCCGGAGGCGCTGCACGGCGCCCTCGACGGCGGCGTCGGCGATCGCGGACTTGTCGATCGGGCCTTCGGCGATGCGTCGATCGAGCGCTTCGTGCAGATAAATGACCATCACGACGCCGGTTTCGACCGCGATTCCGAACAGCGCGATATATCCGACCCAGACCGCGACGCTGAAGTTGAAGCCCATGAAATATTGCAGCACCAGTCCGCCGGACATCGCGTAGAGGCACGGAAGAATCAGCACCGCGGCTTCGGCTGCCGACTCGAACAGGATGTACAGCAAGATGAAGATTACGCCGAAGACGATCGGCACGATTAGCAGCAGGCGGCTCCGCGCGCGGAGTTGAAACTCGTACTCGCCGGACCATTTGAGCGAATAGCCAGTGGGCAAATGCAGATCGCGCGCGAGCGTGCGCTGTGCGCGGGCGACGTAAGTGCCGTAATCGGTGCTGGCGAGATCGATATAAACGTAGCCGGTCAGAAGCGCGTCTTCATCGCGAATCATGGTGGGCCCCGAGCCCAGCGCGATGCGCGCGACTTCGCCGAGCGGAATTTGCGCGCCCGACGGGGTCATCAGCAGCACGCGGCGCAGCTTGTCGAGATTGTCGCGATAGTCGGCGAGATAGCGGACGTTGATCGGATAGCGCTCGCGTCCCTGCACGGTGGTCGCGATATTTTCGCCGCCGATGCCGGATTTCACGGCGAGTTGCACGTCGCCGACGGTGAGACCGTAGCGCGCGGCCTCGGCGCGATCGACGTTGACGTCGATGTAAAATCCTTGCGACACGCGTTCGGCGAACACGCCGCGAGTGCCCTCGACGCCGGTGAGGATTTCCTCGATCTCGGAACCGATCTTTTGAATCACGGTGAGATCGGGGCCCTGAATCTTTATTCCGACCGGGGTCTTGATGCCGGTGAGTTCCATGTCGAGACGATTCTCGACCGGCATCGTCCACGAGTTGGAAAGGCCGGGGAAATGGAGGCGCGCGTCCATCTCGGCGACCAGTTTTTCGTAGGTCATGCCGGCGCGCCAGAGGCTGCGCGGCTTCAGCATGATGGTGGTGTCGAACATGTCCATCGGGGCGTTGTCGGTGGCGCTATCGGAACGTCCAACGGTGCCGAACACGGTTTCGACTTCGGGGAACGAGCGAATGATCGCGTCCTGCTTTTGCAGCAGCGCCGACGCCGAGGCAATCGAGATGCCGGGCAGCGCGGTCGGCATATAGAGACTCGCTTCCTCGTACAGCGGCGGCATGAACTGGCTGCCGATGCGGAACATCAGCGGCACGGTCAAGGCGAGGAAAATGAGATTCGCGGCGATCGTGAGCGCGCGATGATCGAGGCACCAGCGGATCACCGGCCGATACAAGTTCTGAAAAAATCGCGAGAGCGGATTATCCTCTTCGGGACGCAGACGGCCGCGAATCAGCAGCACCATCAAAATGGGGACGATCGTGATCGCCAGCACCGATGAAAATGTGATCGCAAAAGTCTTGGTGTAGGCGAGCGGACGGAACATCCGTCCTTCCTGCGACTCGAGCATAAAGACAGGCAGGAAAGACACGACGATAATCATCAGCGAGAAAAAAATCGGGCGTCCGACCTGATTCGCGGCGGCAAACAGAATGCGATGGCGCTCAGGCTCGGAGATGGAAGTGCCCTGAGCGTCGGCATCGCGCATCCGTTCCGAGAGATGGCGATAGCCGTTCTCGACCATCACGATCGATGCGTCCACCAGCACGCCGACTGCGAGCGCGAGTCCGCCGAGCGACATGATGTTCGAGCTGACTTGCAGGAAATACATCGGGATGAAGGTTGCGAGGACGGCGAGCGGCAGCGTGAGGATCGGAATCAGGGCGGAGCGCACGTGAAACAGGAATATGATGATGACGAGGCTCACGATGATCGCTTCGGCAATCAGGTCGCGCTGGAGCGTGCCGATCGAGCCTTCGATTAGTCCTGCGCGATCGTAGCCGGCGACGATTTCGACGCCCGGCGGCAACGTTTTGCGAACCTCGGCGATCTTCCGCTTAACGCCGTCGATAACGTTCAAGGCGTTCTGGCCGTAGCGCATCACGACGATGCCGCCGACGGCCTCGCCCTCGCCGTTCCATTCCGCGACGCCCTCGCGCAGATCGGGTCCGAAGCTCACGACGCCGAGATCCTTGATTAGCACCGGCGTGCCGCCCTCGCTGGCGACGGCGATCTGCTCGAGGTCGGCGAGCGACTTGACGTAGCCGAGGCCGCGCACCATGTAATCCGCGCCCGACATCTCGAGCACGCGCCCGCCGACTTCGGAATTGCTGTCCTGGATTTTTTCGATGACGGTTTTCAGTGGAACCTTGAGCGCGAGCAAACGGTTGGGATCGAGCTTGACCTGGTACTGCTTGACGAAGCCGCCGATAGTCGCGACTTCGGCCACGCCCGGCACGGTTTCGAGCGCGTAGCGGATGTTCCAATCCTGCAGGCTGCGCAAATCGGCGAGGCTCAGATTGTGGCGGCGATCAAGGATGACGTATTCGTAAACCCAGCCGGCGCCGGTGGCGTCGGGGCCGATCGCGGGATTCACGCCGACTGGCAGTTTGCCGGCGATTTGCTGCAGGTACTCGAGCACGCGGCTGCGCGCCCAATAGATGTCGGTGCCGTCCTCGAACACGACGAACACGTACGAATCGTTGGGCATCGTTTGCGCGCGAACGGCTTTGACATGCGGCGCCGCGAGCATCGTGGTGACAATTGGATAGGTCACCTGGTCCTCGATCAGGCTGGGCGGCTGACCCATCCACTGCGTATGCACGATCACTTGCACGTCGGAGATGTCCGGCAGCGCGTCGAGCGGGATTCGCCTGAGCGACCAGAGTCCGGCGAATGCCAGCGCGGCGGTCGCGAGCAAAACGAGAAAGCGATTACGGCTGCACCATGCGATAGTTCGTTCAATCATCGCGCGACCTCACATCGACATCGGGCCGGTGACCGACACGTTGAATTGATTGGTCGCGATCGCGCGGCCTTCCTTGGTCGCCACGATCGTCACCTGCCAGGTGCCGCCACTCGGCAGATCGAGCGACACCGAGTACGCGCCATCACCTTGATCGGATGCGGCAACTTGCGCGCGCATCGCCGCCATCCCCATCGCGGGCATCGCAGCCATGAAAAAGGTGATCGACACTTTGGCGTTCGCGATCGGCTTTCCGGAGGCGTCGTGGAGCGCGATGCGAAGTTTGTTCGAGCCGCGCTTGGGTGGCGATGGATCGGTGGTCATTTCGACTTTCGCAGCGCTCTGATTTTCCGCAGCCACCGGCGATTCAGAATTCGCGGCGATGCCCGGCGGCGGCGGAACATACGCGCCCGCGGCGGCTTGCAACTGGCTCTCCGAATCGATCAGGAAATTTGCGGAGCCGACGATGCGATCGCCGGGCTTGAGTCCCTTCAGCACGATTTGATCGGCGCCGACGCGCGGCCCCAGTTCAACTTCGGTCGGCGTCAGGTAGCCGTCGCCGCGATCGACGAATGCGACATTACGCAGCCCGGTGCGAATCACGCCGCTTTCGGGGATGACCACCTGAACCCCGAGCGGCAGATGAATCGCGACCCTCGCGAACATCCCGGGCATCAGCATCCCCTTGCGATTGACAAATTCGCAGCGAACTTTAGCGGTGCGCGTCATCGGATCGATCTGCGGCTGAATGAAATCCACGCGGCCTTCGAATTTCTCGCCGGGGTATGCGTCCACGGTGACGATCGCGGGATCGCCGATGCGAAGCTTGCCGATCTGATCCTGGAACACGGCGGCGTAAATCCAGACGCGGGAGAGATCGATGATGGTGAAGAGGCGGGTCTCGGGCTGGACGTACATGTTGGGCTGAGCTGCGCGATCGGAGATGACGCCGGTCATCGGCGAGTCGATCGCGACTGCGCCGCCGACGGTGCGCTCGCGCTTCAGACGCGCAATCTCGCTCGGCGCGACGTTCCACTGGCGGAGGCGCTCGGCGGCGGACTCGACCAGCGAATTCGCGCCGTCGGCCACATCTTCGATATCGCTCGACTGCACGCGGCTCTGCTCTTTCAGCGCGAGCAGATATTCATGCTCAGTGCTGACCAGGTCGGGGCTGTAGATCGTAAACAGCGGCTGGCCCTTGCGCACTGATTGCCAGGTTTGATTCGCGAATACTTTCTGAATCCATCCTGAAAAACGGGTCTGCACGTAGCTTTGCAATTTCTCGTCGGGCTCGATCGAGCCGGTGGTCTCGAGATGCTCCGAGACGTCGCGGCGCTCGACGGTCGCGAATTTCACCCCGATCAACTGGCGGCGTTCGGGCGTGAGTTGAATCGGCGCGAGCGTCGCGGGCACGGGGCCGGGCGGTTGCGCTCTCGCCGAATCGAGAGAAAAGATCGCGAGCATCGCAGCGAGAGCCGCGATCACAGCAGGGTTAACCATGCGATGAAATACGCGGGCAATCATGATTGCTCACCGATGATTTGCTTGAGTTTGGCGATCGCTGTTTCGTGATCCGCGATCGCGCGGTAGTACTCCTGGGTGAGACTATGCACATCGATCACGGCCGAGAGCAGCGTCTGAAAATCGACTTTGCCTGCGCTGTACGCACTGAAGGCGGCGGCACGAGTCGCGGTCGATTGCGGAATCAGGCCATCGCGGTAGAGCGCGACGATGCGATCGGCGGTGCGAATCGCGACGATCTGGCGCTCGACCCCGGAATCGGCTTCGAGACGCGCGGCGCGCACCTGGTCGGTCGCGGCTTGTTTTTCGAGCGCGGCCTGTTCGACGGCGGGCGCCTGCTTGCGCCAGAAATAAAGCGGCACCTTGGCGCCGACTGAGAGCATGTAGTAGTCGCGCAGGCCGGGGCCGGCTTTCTGGTACATGTAGCCGAGCGAAAAATCGGGCCAGTAGTCGCGGCGCGCGAGTTCGAGCGAATCGCTGGAGCGCGCCGACATCGCAATCGCCATCCGCAATTCGGGCGACTCCGCCGCGACTAGGCTCCGAATCCGCGGCGCATCGAGATCGAAGCGCGAGGGCTTGAGGTCGCCGATCCGGATTTCGTGCGAATCGATTTCGCGTCCAAGAATCGCCTTCAGCTCGGCTTGCTGCTGGTCGATTTGAAAACGATTCATTTCAATTTCGCGGAGCAGCGCGGTCATGTGAAGCTGCGCCTTGGTGACATCCTGCTGGATACCGCCGCCGACGCGGTAACCTTCTTCGACTATGCGTTCGATCCGTTGCAGCAGGGCGCGATTCTCGCGCAACACCGCCGAGGTCTTGGCGAGGTAGAAGAGATTAAAGCAACTCTCGCGCACTTTCTCGGCCACTGAACGCTGCGCTGCTTCGAAGGCGGCGCGCGCATAGTCGGCATCCTTGTGCGCCTGCTTCGCGCGGAGGCTGAGCTTGCCCGGGCCCGGGATTTCCTGCGTCGCGCCGAAGCCGGTGTAGTAGAAGTCGCTGGTTTCGTAACCCGAGAACGGCTGCGGACTGCCGACGGTGAAATGTTGCAACGCGATTTCCGGATCGGGCAGCGTCGAGACCTGGATCGGCGCCTTCTCTAGCGCGCGCCAATGGCTTCTTGCCGCTGCGACGAGCGGGCTTTGGCGCATCGCCTCGGCGACCAATGCTTCGATATCGTCAGTGCCGGCGCGAACGGCGACGGGCGCCGTATCGACGTCCGATGAATTGCTATCGGCAGCGCGCGCCGAGACCTCTTTTGCGATCGCGATCGTGTATAGCACGAGCATGATCGCGGCCAGCGATCGTCGAGAATAGAATTTCCGCGACATTTCCGTACCTATCCAAAATTGGGATCCAGTGCCGCAAGTTCAGCGCGGCATTTCTGTTCCGATGCGATTTTTGGGCGCATCGGCGGCGTACGAATCGCGGCTAGATGAACGCCAACATTGGGCGCACCAAGGCTGCGATTCGCGCAGGCGAAATCGAAGGGGCGCGATCAGATTTGCAACGAGCAGAGACGCGAGAGCGGGACTGCGGACGGAGGCGAACGGTCGGGCGCGAGAATATTAGCAATCCGATGCGACGCGAGGAGCGGTTGAATCGCGAGCATCGACGAGAACGACGCGGGCCGCTCGAGTTGCGATGCGGTCGCGGTGCGAGGAGCAACTTCGACGGATTCGCCGCGGGCGGAAATCGTGCAGCATTGCGATACGTCGATGCGCGACGGCGGCGGGCATGACGAATCGCAGCAATCCGGCGACGCGGCGTCGGCAGGCGAACACTTGATCGCGTTCCATCCGCCGGCGACGAGCAGGAATGCCAGCACCAATGTCACGAGTCGCTTCACTTGGCCCTCAAGGCTACGCGGGCGAATCGCGCATGGCAACTGCGGAAATCGGATGGCGGAATCCGCACCTACTCGGAGCCTCCAGCTTGCGGTCGGCACAAACGATTACCTATTTGCGATAACGAAAGGCTGTCTCCTTCAGCGCATGCTGCGACTGACGCTCCTGCTGCAAGCGTTCGGCAATAAAAATCTTAAGCAGCGACTGATACGGAACGTCGCGTTTATTGGCAATTAGCTTGAGTTCGTCGATCATCGCCTGTGGCAGACGAATCGATATGGCGTGGGCCGACGGCCGTAAGTCACTCAGAACCGCACGTTTACCGCGTCGCCAATCGATGTAATCGACTGAATCGTGGCTCGACCAAAACTTGCGTTCCTCGGCTTCGCTTTTGAACTTTGGAATTTTTCGATTCATGATGAAAGGTAAATCTTCCTTTCCCTGCGGCTCATGTCCCGCGCCGAAATTACGCGAATGAGTTTCTCTCGCACTGTGAAGGCAACAAACAATAGCCGGCCCGAGTCTGATTGGCCGAGCGCGTAAAAGCGAGCCTCGTTTGCGGAATGCTTGTTGTCATCGGCAACGATCAAAGGGCTGTTGAAGAACGCTTGTTCGCATTCTGCGGGCGAAACACCGTGTCGTTCCGAAATCTTCGCCGAATTGCCGTCGTCCCATTGAAACCCTGCGCAGCCTGCGATTCGCTCCATTGGCTTGTATTGAACCATTGTATACAGATTCGTCCATACTTGGAAACACCGCTGGTTAGGCACCCGCCTGATCGACGGATGCAACCGGTTCCGCGGAGCCTTGGCAGGACGAATGGAGCCCGGTACCGTGCGCTTCAGCCAATCTTGCAGCCAGACTGGTGTGGCGCGCGGCTTCCATTTGTTGGCGAAGTGGGTTACGTGTTGCCATACACATCATCAGAACTCGCGAGGATCGAAATGGACTTTTCGCTCAGCCCGAAAGTACAAAAATTGCAGAAACGCGTCGCCGATTTCATGGACCAAAACGTGATGCCTATCGAGAAGGAAGTGCAACTCGCGATGGGCGAGAGCGGAAATACGGAACCGCAAGTCCTGAAAGACGTCCGCAAGAAGGCCAAGGCCGAGGGATTGTGGAATCTTTTCCTGCCGGACGAAAAATTCGGCGGCGGCCTGTCGAACCACGAATACGCTCCGCTGTGCGAATTGATGGGCAAAAGCGCCATCGGCGCGCGCGCGTTCAACTGCATGGCGCCCGATACCGGCAACATGGAAATCCTGACCGAGTTCGGCACGCCCGAGCAGAAAAAGCAGTGGCTACAGCCGTGTCTCGACGGCGAAATTCGCACCTGCTTCTCGATGACGGAGCCCGACACTCCGGGATCGGATCCGACGATGCTGAAGACGCGCGCGGTGCGCGACGGCGACAACTACGTAATCAACGGGCACAAGTGGTTCACCTCGAACGCGATCGGCGCCAGCTTCGCGATCGCGATGGTGGTGACCGATCCCGACGCGGAACCGCATCGCCGCGCCAGCCAGATAATCGTCCCGATCGACGCGCCGGGCTTCAACCTGATTCGGCCGGTGTCGGTGATGGGACATACGGGCGGCGGCGGCCATTGCGAAGTCATCTATAAGGACTGCCGGGTGCCGGTGACGAACCTGCTCGGCGAAGAGGGCGGCGGTTTCGCGATTTCGCAGGCGCGGCTCGGCCCGGGACGCATCCATCATTGCATGCGCACCATCGGAATCGCGGAGCGCGCGATGGAACTGATGTGCAAGCGGGCGAACACGCGCTTCACGCACGGCAGCCTGCTCGCGGACAAGGCGAACATCCAGGAATGGATCGCGGACTCGCGCATCGAGATCGATTCGTGCCGCCTGATGGTGATGAACGCGGCGTGGAAAATGGACACCGAGGGCAAGCGCAACGCGCGCAACGAAATCGCGGAGATCAAGGTGATGTGCGCGAACATGGTGATGCGCGTACTGGATCGCTCAATCCAGGTCCACGGCGCGGCCGGCGTCAGCGACGATTTCCCGATGGCGCGGATGTGGCGCGACAGCCGCGCGCTCAGAATCGCGGACGGCCCCGACGAAGTGCATCGGATGACGATCGCGCGCCGCGAACTGCGCAAGTATCGCTAGTCGAACCAATCACGCGGGCGCTCGTGCCGGTGCGGGCGCTTGCGCGATTATCGCGAAATTCACGACTCGTCGTATAATCGGGCGCATGGCTGAAGTAACCCAAGTAGAAATCGTTCCAGAGTTCGGCGACGTCCGCGAAGAAGAAGTGCTGGACTGGGACAAGCTCGCGAATTATCTGCGCGACAAAATCCCCGGCGCCGACACGCCGATGACGGTCAAGCAGTTTCGCGGCGGATCGTCGAACCTGACCTACCTGCTGCGCTTTCGCGATCGCGAGTGGGTGATGCGCCGGCCACCGTTCGGACCGCTGCCGGTGGGCGGGCACGACATGGGGCGCGAATACCGGGTGCTCTCGCGGCTGTGGGAAGCGTTCAAGCCGGCGCCGCGCGGGATGCTCTACAGCGACGACCCGTCAATCGTTGGCGCACCGTTTTTCGTGATGGAGCGGCGCAACGGGTTCGTGATCAAGATGCGTCAGCCGTTGCCCGAGGAACTCGGCACCAAGCCCGAGACATACCGCGCGATCTCGGAGGGCTTCATCGATACGCTTGCGGATCTGCACAGCGTCGATTACGCGGCGATCGGACTCGGCGGACTCGGCAAGCCAGACGGATTCGTCAAGCGGCAGATCACCGGCTGGATGGCGCGCTGGGAAAAAGCGAAAACGCGCGAGGTGCCACTGATGGAAAAGCTTGGCGCATGGTACCTCGACAACCTGCCGGACTCGCCGCCGCCAACGTTGATTCACAACGACTTCTACCTGCACAACATCATGCTGGGCGCGGATAATCCCGGCGAAGTGGTCGGCGTGTTCGACTGGGAGATGGCGACGATCGGCGATCCGCTGATCGATTTGGGCACCTCGATGAACTATTGGCGCGAGCAATCCGATCCCGAGGAATTGCTCGCGACGTCGCAGGGCGAGGCGCATACGATGCGACCGGGATTTCTAACGCGCGACGAACTATTGCATCGATACTCGAGTCGCACCGGCCGCGACGTGAGCCGGATCCCGTTCTACTGGTCGTGGGCGCACTGGAAAACCGCGACCGTCGTCGAGCAGATCTACGTGCGCTTCGTGCGCGGACAGACGACCGATCCGCGCTTCGAGCTGATGGGCCCGATGGCCCCGGCGCTTGCGATTGCGGCGGCGCGAGTCGCGTCGCGGATCGGGTTCAGGGATTAGCCGGACGCTTGCGCATCAGCGCCGAGCGTTTGCAGTACGCAACTTCTTCACCGCGCTGATTGAAGCATCGATGCTCGAACAGCACGATTCCCGCGTCGGGGCGCGAACGGCTTTCGCGCTTCTCGCCGACGGTGGTCTCCGCGCGCAGCGTATCGCCAATAAAAACCGGGTGAGCGAAGCGCGTATCGGGCATCCCGAGGTTGGCGATGGTGGTGCCGAGCGTGGTGTCGCCGACCGACACGCCGATCATCAGGCCGAGCGTGAAGATGCTATTGACGATGCGCTGGCCGAACTCGGTGCCCTTCGCAAATTCGGCGTCGAGATGCAGCGGCTGCGGATTATGCGTCAGCGCGCAGAACAGCAGATTGTCGGTTTCGGTGATGGTGCGCGTGATCGCGTGCTTGAAGACCCGTCCAATTTCGAACTCTTCGAAATATAGTCCCGACATAATTAACCTTCCCGATTGATTTCAGCGTCGAGCATTTATCGCGCGTTCGCGACTGCGGCGACAAGCGTTCGCGATCAGGCAATCGCGCCGGTGCAACTGGAACCGGCGCCTGCGGTGCATCCAAAACAATGCGATGCGGTCGCGATCGCGCAGCCCGCGAGGCGATCGAGATCATCGAAGTCCCAGATAGTCGTCGGATGAAAGCGGTTGGCGCCGAGGGGGATTTCGAGCATCTGGTTGAAATCGCAATCGTAAATTTGGCCGTCCCATCCGACGCTGACGAGGGTTCGGCACATCAGGCTCTCAAGCGTGGCGGGATTGAAGTGGTTCACCAGCAGGCTCATGTAGGCCGCGAAATCACCGGCAGAGTGCAGTTGATGCGCGAAGCGCGCAATCGGCATGTTGGTGATCGTGAGCAGGCGATCGAAGACGATGCCGAAATTGCGCGCGAGTTCGTCGCGATAGCGCGCCTCGAGTTCGGCTTGCGGCGGCGGCAGCGACGAGCCGCCCGGATTGTAAACGAGATCGAGCCGAAGAAGTCCGCGGCCGAAACCGGCGGAGTTGAGGTTCCGAAGCGCCGCGATGCTTTTTGCGAAGACGCCGCGGCCGCGCTGGCGATCGACATTGTCGGCGGTGTAGCACGGCATCGAGCAGATGAGCTCGACCTCGCTGCGGCGGTAGAAATCGACGAGCCAGTGCATCCCGGGTTCGAGCGTGACGGTGAGATTGCATCGCACGATCACGCGGCGATCGAGTGCGCGGGCCTGCTCGACGAGCATCGCGAAATTCGGATTCAGTTCGGGCGCGCCGCCGGTGATATCCATCGTATGCACGCGCGGACTCGCGGCCAGCAACTCGATCACGCGCGCGGCGGTCGCGCGCCTCATCGACTCGGTCCGGCGCGGGCCCGCATCGACATGGCAATGATGACAAGCCTGGTTGCAGAGTTTGCCGACGTTGATTTGCAGAGTGGTGGGAGAATCGCGGTGGAGGGCCGCAACGCCATGGCGCGCGATCGTGTGCTCGAAGCTGTGCTCTGGATGCGCGTCGGGAGTCGCGGCCATGCGGCAGTGTATCACGCATCGGGCGTTGCTGCGGAAGGAGTTTTTGCGGACGCGCGACCAATCGCAGATGCCGTTGGCAGATCTTCCGCGATTGGCGTTGGCGGATTTTCGACGATACGCTGGCGTTGTTCAGGACATCGCGAGCACGCATCGGTGGGTAACGTTGTTGGCGACGTTGGGATTTTTCCGCGCGGATTTCGAAGTGTTTTCGATCGAGGGATTCAGCGCCCGGATGGCGAAAATTTATGAACTGATTCGGCCGCGGCTGATTCGGCTGGGGAACGAATTGGCGCCGGAGCTATCGCGCAAACTGGACATGGAATTTTTCCCGCACGTCGCGAAACACATGCGCCGCACCGCGAATCCGCCGGATGAAACGTGGACCGCATTCGGGCCGTCGCCACAGGGATACAAACGGTACGGCTATCTCGCGCTCTGCATCTCGGGCGCGGGAATTCAGGCGCGCGCGGTGGTGAAGCCGGGAGCAGACCTGCGTCCGGAGATTGGGCGATTGATCAAATCGAACAAGACTCAGCTCGAGAAATCGTTTCGCGGCGCGCGGATTCAGGATTACAAACGTTGGGACTTTCGCGCGCTGCCGAAACAGATTGCAGCGAGCGAGGATTTCTTTGAGCGGCTCGGCGATGCGCTCATCCAGAAAACCGGCGGAATCGACGTGGGCTTCGGATGGAAGGCGGCGCAGGCGCCGAGGCTCGATCGAGACGAGGTGCTCGACGCGTTCGGCGAATTGGCGCCGCTGTATCGCGTGATTCGATCCGTCGGTTGAAAGTGAAGAATCCGCCTCTATGAAGCGGATGGCGCAAGAACTATTGTAGGTGAATTGATCGGCCGCGAAGTTCGCACCAATCGCGCTCACGCGGCTTCCAGGAAGGGATTTCACGCATGGCGAATAAAGGTAACTGCAAAGCAACGGATTGCGCGCGCGAGGCGGTTGGCAAGGGCTACTGCCGCCAGCATTTTCGGCTGTGGAAAGCCGGCGAGATGCCCAAGGCGCGCTACAAGACCTGCACGTTCGAGAAGTGTCATAAGCAGCGCTTCCGCACGAGCAGTCTCTGCGAAGAACACTTCAACACCAAGCACGGCAAAACGGCTGCACCAACGCCCGCTCCGGCCGAGGCGCCCTCGGCCTAGCTATCAACGAGCGCGGCGAGCCCGAGTCGATGGCAAACCTGATCATTGCTGGCGCGGCAGGCCGGATGGGGCGCCTGCTAATCGCGATGTCCGCCAAAGACGCGACCCATAAGATCGTCGGCGCGCTCGAAGCCGCCGGCAACGCCACGATCGGCGCCGACGCGGGCGAAGTCGCAGGCATCGGCAAGCTCGGCGTGAAGATCGTCGATGACTACGCCTCGATCGCGCGGCCCGACACAGTGACGATGGATTTTACGACCGCGGCGGCCTCGATGGAGCATCTCGAGGTGGCGGCGAAAGCCGGCGCCGCGATCGTGATCGGATCGACCGGCTTCACCCCGGAGCTTGAAGCGCGCGCGAAGAAGCTCGCACAGCAGACGCGCACGGTGATCGCGCCGAACATGAGTATCGGCGTTAACGTGCTCGCGAAGATCGTCGCGGAGGTCGCGGCGATACTGCCGGACTTCGATGCCGAAGTTATCGAGATACATCACCGGACGAAGATCGATGCGCCAAGCGGTACTGCGATCGCGCTCGGCAAAGCGATCGCGAATGCGCGCGGAACGGACTTCGCCGAGAATGCGGTGTACGGACGCGAGGGCATTACCGGCGTGCGTCCCGATGGAAAAATCGCGGTGCTGGCGATGCGCGCTGGCGACGCGGTCGGCGATCACACGGTGATTTTCGGCGGACAGGGCGAGCGCCTCGAATTGATTCATCGCGCGCAGAGCCGAAACTCCCTGGCGCGCGGCGCGATTCGCGCGGCGGCGTGGGTCGTCGCTCAGAAGCCGGGGCTCTACACGATGCGCGACGTGCTCGGAATCTAGGGCTTCCTCGGCTGCCGACAAAGTTCCTGGCTGAGATGAACGTGATCGAGACCGCACCGAATTGACGAGGCAATTTCCGATGGATGCGGAACCAAGCGATGAAAAGATCGTCCGGGTCGCATTTGGCTTCATGGCGGCCAAGACGCTGCTGAGCGCGGTCGAGAGCTGGGCGTGTTCACTGAGCTGGCCAAGGGAACGCTTACTCTCGACGAATGCATCAAACGCTTCGGTCTCCATCGGCGTTCGGCGCGTGATTTCCTGGACGCGCTGGTCGCGTTGGGGATGCTGGAGCGGCGCGAAAGCCAGTACGCGAACACGCCGGAGACCGATTATTTTCTTGATCGCGGCAAGCCGACTTACATGGGCGGCTGGCTGGAAATGTTCAACCAGCGGCTTTACCGATTCTGGGGGTCGCTGAGCGAGGGGCTGCGTACCGGTCAACCGCAGAATGAGATTAAAGGCGGCGAGGATCTGTTTGACGCCATCTATAATCAACCTGAGCGGCTGCGGGCGTTTCTGCAGTCCATGACTGGACACAGCCGAGTCGCCGCCAGCGCGATCGCACGCAAGTTCACGTGGCAGAACTACCGGAGCTTCGTCGACGTGGGCACGGCACAGGGAGCTTTGCCGGTTGCAGTGGCGACGGCTAATCCGCATCTTGCAGGCGGCGGCTTCGATCTTCCGGTCGTGCGTCCCTTCTTCGAGCATTATGTAAGTTCGTTCGGACTGGAGCGACGACTGACGTTTTATCCGGGCGACTTCTTCAAGGATCCTCTACCCGCGGCCGATGTGCTGGTGATGGGAATGATCCTGCACGACTGGAATCTCGATGAAAAGCAGACGCTGCTGCGCAAGGCCTATGAGGCGCTGCCCAAGGGCGGGGCGCTGATTGTCTATGAACTTCTTATCGACGACGAGCGCGGTCGCAACCTGCTGGGTCTGCTGATGAGCCTGACCATGCTAATAGAAACCCAGGGCGGCTTCGATTACACCGGCGCTGACTGCTGCGGCTGGATGCGCGAGGCGGGATTCAGCCAGACCAAAGTGGAGCAACTCACGGAGCGCGATTGGATGGTCGTCGGGATCAAATAGAAGCGAAAATCAGGGTGATCGTCTCGACCAAGATCGCACGCGACATCTTTCGTGTCAGCATCTCGGTCAAGCCGGCTTAGAAATGCAGGCGTTCCGGGCGGCGCTCGACTGGCGGCGGCGTCGGCGCATCACCCATCTCTTCGCCTTCGCTATCGAGCATCGCCCACCGTTCGACCAGCTTGATATGCAGTCCGCGATGCACGCGCATGAAGTATGCGATCATCGCGATCAGCGCGAGGATGTTGCCCGCGATGATCTTCCACCAGCCGAGCACTTCCAGCGCCGATTGATCCAGCAACGAGACGAAGCCGACAAAGAAGACCTCGAACACGGCCAGCAGCAGCAGCGCGCCGAGCGTCATCAACGGTTCCCACTCCGACGCGGCGAGCATCACTGCCAGCACCAGGCCGAACGCGACGAATGCGAAGAAATGCAGAATCGTGTAACCGAGCACGAGCGGCAGGGTCGCGCGGATGCCATCGCCAACGCTGGCATCCTGAAACACCATCGCGCCTAGTAAGGCGGGCGTGTGAAATGGATCGCGCGAGGCGAAGTCGTAGCAGAGGAACCAGACGGCGACGACGGTCGCGCCGATGAGGCCTGCCTTGACGCCTTCCATCGCGACGCTGATCCACGCGCCGAGCAGGTTTCGCGCGAGCCGCGGATGCTGCCAGAAAAAGTATGAGAGCATCGCGGCGGTCGCGAGCAGGTTGCCGATGATGATGCCCCACCATGTCAGTTGCGCCATCGCATTGGGGCCGAGGAACAGCACGACCGCGATGAAAAATACTTCGAACGCGACGAAAAAGATCACCAGCGAGAACAGCAGCGACTGCTCGGTCTCGCAGGTCTCGAGCAGCAACGCGCCGGCGATGCCGAACGCGATAAACGCGGAGAAATGGATCAGCGAATACTCGAGCGCGAGTTGAACGAGACCGCGATGCACCTCGGGAGTGCGCACGCCGTGGAGCAGCGTCGCGGCGAGCAGCGATGGAGTTTCGAGCGGATGGCCGCGAATCGTATCCGAGATGAGGAACCAGAGTGCGACCACGACCGCGCCGATGATGCCGGCGATCGCGCCGTCCATGATGATCCGCGTTCTGGCGTGGCGCATCGTGTTTCCCGCGATCAACAACTAACGCATAAGCCGAGAAGCGGGCAAGCATCCGGTCTTGGCGTGGGCATGGCGCAATTGCTACGAGATGAGAGCCAGCGGAATCGCAGGAGATATGACGATGGATTTGATCGAAGTGATGGAGAGCAACGCGACTTGCCGGTCCTACAAGCCGGACCCGGTGCCCGATTCGGTTCTGCAAGCAGCGTTCGACGCCGCGCGCTTCGGTCCGCAGGGCGGCAATCGCCAGCCGATTCGATGGGTGGTGGTGCGCGATCCGAAGACCAAGAAGCAACTGAAGGAGTGGTACCTCGGTCCGTGGACCGCGTACATCGCAAACGCGCGCAAAGGTGCGATCAATATTGGCGCATCGTCGCGGCTGCTCGATCGGGCCGACAATTTTGCGCATCATCTCGACGAAGTACCGGCGATCGTCGTGGTCTGTGCGCATATCGCGTCGCTGCACGTGACCGATCCTGACTTCGATCGGCCGAGCGTGGTAGGCGGCGCATCGATTTATCCGTGCGTGCAGAATTTTCTGCTGGCGTGCCGCAATCTCGGCCTCGGCACCGCGCTGACTACCTTGCTGTGCGCATTCGAGCCGCAGGTGAAGGAGTTGCTCTCGATACCGGCCGATTTTCTAACGGCGGCGCATATCGCGGTGGGCTATCCGGCGGAGCCATTTCCGAAAAAGCTCAAGCGGCGTCCGGTCGAGGAGATCGTTTTCGCCGAGCGATTCGGCGTGCCGATGCTGGGGCGATAGTTTTGGCGCGCGCAGCGCGATCAAAGCGCTGTCAGTGAAGGATCGAGCGTGCCGGCCGCGTTTGCGACGCGACGACGCGGAACTCGGAACGCGCGGAAAGAGAAACCGCCGGGATGTCGCGATCGTCGAGCCTCGACCATCTGAAGAAAATCAGCGTGAACACGATCATCAGGTAGGAGCCCTGCCCGATCCACATCAGCAAGCCGCCGAGCACCTGATCGTCCATCGGCGCAAGGCCCCATCCGTGCGCGCCTTCGGTGTACCAAGGATAAATGACCGTGCTCGCGAGCGTGATTGGCGCGGCGACGGCGGTCATCGGGATCATCAACAGAAACAGATACAGAATTTGCGCGGGATACGAGAGGCGAGGCATCTCGGGGATCGGGCTCAGGATCGGCCACCACATCAGCACTCCCGCCGCCATGAACACGAGGTGCAGAACGATGTGAAAACTTTCGTCGCGGCACATCCGCTCGAAAATCACGGGGAAGTGCGCAGTGACGAAGACCGCGGAGAATAGCAGGAAGGCGATCACGGGCTGAGTCAGCAGTGCGAAGATCGGTTTCAGCGGACGCGCCAGCACGATCGGACGCAGCATCCAGCCCGGCGTTCCGAGCAGCAGCAGCGGCGGGATCACGAAGGTCTGCATCAGATGCTGCAACATGTGCATCGTGAAGATGCGCGCGTCGGCGAGTTCGTCGAGTTCGGTGTGCGTGTAGAGAATCGCGGCCATCGCGGCGGCGAACCACATCACCTGCCGGCGAGTCGGACGGCGACGCATTGCGCGCGACGCGCCCAGGTAGAGCGCGATCAGCGCGGCGACGCCTAGCGGTACGCTTGGATGCTCGAAGAGTTCCATGACGCCGGACCGGTGCGCGATGAGTTCAGCCCAAGGCGGGGCGATTCGTGATGCGACAAATATCCGAACAGGCCGATCAGCGAGAGCAGCAAGACGGTGGCGATCAGCAGCGGGAAGACGAAGACGCCGCTCAGCAGCCAGCCGTCGTACTTGAGGTGCATGTAGAACATCGCGACCAGCGCGAACTTGGCCGCGGCGAGCACGATCAGCACGGGCACCAGCACCGGCCGGAGCGCATGCACATAAAAGACGGTCACCTCCATCGCAGTCAGCACGAGCAGGAACGCCGCGATGATCAGATAGGTCGCGGCGCCGGGCTGATGCGCCTGGTCGTGTTCGTCGTGGGCCAGCAGGATTTCGCTCATGCGTTCTTCACCGTTTGCATCAGGTACACCAGCGTAAAAATTATGATCCAGACCACATCGACAAAATGCCAGTAGAGGCCCGCAAGCTCGAGCGCGAGCGCACGCGATTTTCCGAGCCTTCCCGCAATCGCGGCGCATAGCAGCACGGTCAGCCACAGCACTCCGATCGCGACGTGCGCGCCGTGGAATCCGACCAGCGCGAAAAATGATTGCGAGAACAGGTTGGTCGTGAGGCCCATCCCTTCATTGTAGAAGCTTAAGAATTCGTAAACCTGGCCGCCGAGGAAAATCAGGCCGAACGACACCGTTCCCGCGAGCCAGATTTTTTCCCAGCGCGAATCACCACGCTGCGCCGCCGCGAGTGCGAGCACCATCAGGAGTGAACTCATCAGCAGGATGAATGTACTGACGGAGGTGAGCGGGATGTTGAGAATTTCGGGGCCAGGGCCGCCGATACTGCGCGATTTGTAAACGATGAAGGTCGAGATCAGGCTCGCGAAAAATACGCACTCGGAACCGATGAAGGACCACACGCCGATCTTGCGCACGTCGATACCGCCGGACGACGGCGCGTGCTCAGGGTCGTGGAATTCCTCGCCGAAGCCGGGATACTCGAAGCTCATGCCAACGATCGACACGATCGTAGCGAGCGCGCCGATCACGACGACGCGATACCAATCGATGATGAGGCCGAGGCCCATCACGCCGATGGCGAGACTCATCACCAGCGGGAAGATCGAAGGTGCGGGCATGTGGATGCGCGAGGTATCGGCGAATTGCTCGGTTCCTGGCTGCGGCGATTGCGCCGCCATGAAGGCCGCGACGCCGCGCGATCCGGCGCGGCCATACTTGACGATCCACCACGCGTCGCGGCCGCGGACTTGCGGAATCGTCGCGAAGTTGTAGGCGGGCGGCGGCGACAACATCGACCACTCGAGACTGCGCCCGTCCCACGGATCGCTCGGCGCCTTTTCGCCGACCGCTAGGCTCCTGAAAATGTTTATGTACATCAGCAGGAAGCCGAGCCCGAGTACGAACGCGCCGACGGTTTCGACCTGGTTCAGATACGTCCAGCCCATGTCGGCGCCGTAAGTGTAGATGCGGCGCGGCATCCCCCACATGCCGAGATAGTGCATCGGAAAGAACGTGACGTTGAAGCCGACCACGGTGAGCCAGAATTGCCACTTGCCGATTTTTTCGCTGAGCATCGCGCCGGTGATTTTCGGCCACCAGTAGTAGAAGCCCGCCATGATCGCGAACATCACGCCGCCGAACAGCACGTAGTGAAAATGCGCAACGACGAAGTACGAATCGGTCTGCTGCAAATCGATCGGCGCGCTCGCGTGCATCACGCCGCTCAAGCCGCCGACGGTAAATTCGAGAATCATGCCGAGCGCGAAGTAAAATGCGGTGGTCATCCGGAGCGAACCGCCCCAGATGGTCGCGATCCAGCTAAAAATTTTGACGCCGGTCGGAATCGCGATGAGCATCGAGGTGATCGCGAACGCGGAATCCGCCACCGGGCCCATGCCGGTCGCGAACATGTGATGACCCCAGACGCCGTAGGAGAGAAACGCGATCAGCACGATCGAGTAGGCCATCATCGGGTAGCCGAACAGCGGCTTGCGCGAATGAGTCGGCACTACTTCGGAAATAATCCCGAAGGCGGGCAGCGCCATGATATACACTTCGGGATGGCCGAATAGCCAGAAGAGATGCTGCCATAGTATAGGAGTCGCGCCAGCACTGACTATGTAGAAATGCGTATTGAAGAAACGGTCGAGAAGCAGAAATATCAGTCCAATAGTCAGTGGCGGAAATGCGATCAGAATGAGTATTGAAGTGACCAGCATCGCCCAGACGAACATGGGCATCCGCATGTAGGTCATGCCGGGCGCGCGCATCGCGACGATCGTCGTGAAAAAATTAAGCCCGGTCAGAACGGTCGAGGTGCCGGAGACCAAAAGGCCGATAACCCACCAATCGATCGAGAGCGTTGGCGAGAAATAGCGCTCGGTCAAGTTCGCGTAGCCGAACCATCCGGCGTCGGGCAGGCCGCCGCGAATCCAGCCGAGATGAAGCAGGACGCCCGCTACCAGAGCCATCCAGAAGCTGAGCGCATTGAGGCGCGGGAAGGCGACGTCGCGCGCGCCGATTTGCAGCGGGATCAGGAAGTTGCCCATGAAGCCGAGCAGCAGCGGCATCACGACCAGGAAGACCATCGTGGTGCCGTGCATCGTGAAAAACGCGTTGTAGGTCGCGGCGGACAGCACGTGATTGTCGGGGCTCCAAAGTTGCGCGCGAATCGCCATCGCTTCGAGGCCGCCGAGCGCCATGAAGACTAGCGCGCTGACCGCATACATCACGGCGACGCGCTTGTGATCGATCGTCATCAGCCAGCCGAGCACGCCGCCGCCTTCGAGATAGCTCGGTTGCAGTGTGGGCAATGGTTTGGGCTGGGCGGCCATGTGAAGTTTCCTATTTCAGACTTTCGAGGTAAGCGACGAGCGCGTCGCGCTTCGGCCCGGCGAGGATCAGCGGCGGCATGTTCGCTCCGGGCTTGATGCTCTGCGGATCGGTGATCCATTTCGCGACGTTGTCAGGAGTGTTCGCGAGAACGCCGGCGGCAAGCGTCGAGCGCGAACCAAAATGCGTCAGCTCGGGACCGAGGTAACCCTTCGACACGCCCTGGATCGTGTGACAAGTCGTGCATGGGCTGTTGGCGAAAACCTTCGCACCGTCGGCGGCGAGATGATCGTCGGGTGGCGCGGCGGCTGGTCCCGCGATTTCGGCGGCCTGCCACTTCGCAAAGTCGGCGGGCGAATCGACGAAGACGCGAAACCGCATGTTCGCGTGCGATAGTCCGCAGAACTCCGCGCACTGACCCGGATACATCCCGGGCGTCGTGGCGACCAGCGCGATCTCATTTACCTGGCCCGGCACCAGATCGCGTTTGCCGCCCAATTGCGGCACCCAGAAACTGTGAATGATGTCGTCGGACTCAAGCTTCAGGCGCACCGCGCGTCCGCTCGGAATGTGCAATTCGTTCGCCGTTTTGATTCCGTCGGGATACTGAAAATCCCACCACCATTGATGTCCGATGACTTTGATTGCGAGCGCGTCGGCCGGCGCGCGCGCCGTCTGCGAGCGAAAAATAGTGCGCACGGTCGGAATCGAGATCATCAGCAGGATCAACGCGGGCCCGAGCGTCCATGCGACCTCCAGCGACAGATCCGATGATGCGGTGGAGGACGGCGCCGCTTCGCCAACGCGGCTGGAAAAAACGAACACCGCGAGGATGAACGCGACGACGACGATCGCGAGGATCGCGGCGTCCCACAGCGTGACCCGGATGAACAGCCGATAGATCCATTCCGCGAGATCGGACTTGGGCGCGAGCGTCGTCATCGGCTTGTCGGCGGAGCCACATCCGGCCAGCGTGGACGCTGCGAAAACCGCAAATCGAAGTGTTGAACGACTTCGCATCATTCCTCGCCAGCGCCTTCTTCGTCGTCGCCTACGGGCTCGCCGGAGGTTGCTGCCTGCGCGACAAGATTCAATCCCGGAACACTGCAGAGCAGGAACGCGCCGAGAAATCCGAGCGATATGAGCAGTTGAACAAGGCCGAACGGAATCGCATCGAGCGAAAGCGACGGAACGATCAATACATAGCGCTCGAGCCAGATTCCGATCAGCAAGAGACTCGAAACGATGCCGAGCACGAGCGGGTTTTTCTTCGCGCGCACGCTCATTAGAACGATGAACGGAATCAGCCAGATCAATACCAGGCAGGCGATCGAAAGCGGGCGCCACGGCATGTGATGAACCCGCTGGACGATAAAGAACGTCTCGACCGGCAGGTCGCCGTACCAGATGACTATATATTGGGCGAATAGCAAGTACACCCAGAACACCGAAAACGCGAATACTAACTTGCCCAAATCGTGCATTATAGTTTCGTTAGTGAAGAGATTGCGCTCACCGAGGCGTCCGCGCAGGATCGCCGCGACCAAAGCCATCGCAGTGACCGCACTGAGAAAGCACCCTGCGAAGAAGAACCATCCGAACAGAGTGCTGCGCCAGACCGGCGCGAGCGACATGATCAAGTCGAAAGCGAGCAGCGAATAGATGAACACGTAGAGCACGCCAAGCAGCGGCGCGAGCACGCGAACCGAATGCGGCGGCAGTTCGATATCGCTCACGGCGACGGACCATGCGCGGGCCTGATCGCTGCGAGACATTCGGATGAAGGCGTAGCTGGCGATCGCCATGATCGCGAGTGCGATTCCGTCGCGCGCGAAAAGAAACGGAACGTTCAACCATGCCGATTTTTGCGGAATCGGATGCAGCACCCATGGGAATATCAGCGTGCGGCCGAAATAGAGCCCGACAAACAGAACAACTCCGACCGCCAGAAACGGTGCGAACGCCTCGCAGAGGCGATACGGAGTCGAGCCGCCCCACTTTGCCTGCGTGAGATAGAACGACGCCGACGCGACGACGCCGCCCTGCGCGATACCGAGGAAGAAGAGCAAATTAACCAGGTAGGCTTGCCACGCAACGCCGGCATCGCCGCGCGCGAGTGCGACGGCGAACGCGAACACGCCGATCGCGATCAGCACGGCGGCAACAGCCATCGTCGTCGCGCCGGCGACTGCTTCGATTGGACGCGGCCCCGTTCGCGAGTGGCGACCGCGAATCGCCTTCGGACTGCCACTCATCGCGGAGCCGCTCCTGGAGCCATCGCGGCGGCGTGTTTCCTACGCGGCGTCACACAACACCTCTTCCGCGCCGGCCTCTTTCAGCATCGATTCGACGCGGGCCGATTGACCGTCGTCGCATCGCACCACCAGTCCGAAACGATCCGCGGAAAAGCGCGCACGATATCCGCGATTGGCCTCGAGCGCCGGCAGACCCGCGAGGAAAAGCACTCCGAAGAAGCTGAAAATGCCGCCCAGGAGAATCATCATCTCGAACGTAATGACGATGAACGGCGGCCACGAGAGCAGCGGTCGGCCGCCGGCGTTGAGACGCCATTCGTAAGTCGTGCCGATCGTGATCGCGAGTCCGGCGAGAACACCTAAGATTCCGCCCGCCAGCGCGATCCATCGCACGGGACTGCGCGAACGTCCCAACGCGTGCTCGATACGATGACTCGGAATCGGCGAAAAGGTGCTGAAGTCCATGATACTCGCATCGCGCAACGCTTCGATCGCGTGCGCGCACAACTCGTCGTCGGTGAACGATCCTATGACAGTAACGGTGCTCATGCGGCTTTCGCGACTTCTCTCTGCAGCGCCTTGCGGAGCCAGATGATTCCTTCCTTGAGTTCCGTCATCGAGACGATTGGCAGAAATTTCGTGAATAGAGAGAAGAGGCCGAGGAACCACGCGAAGCTGCCGATCGTGATCGCGATCTCGGTGATCGAAGGATGATAGCCAGCCCATTGCGACGGTTCGAAATTGACCGTGAGCGAGCCCGCGATGATCACGAAGCGCTCAAACCACATGCCGATATTGACGAAGATAGTGATTATCCAGAGCGCGGTCAGGTTAACGCGGATGCGCGGCGAGAATAGCAACAACGGGATTAGGCAGTTGCAAAGCACCATTACCCAGTACATCCATCCCCACGCGCCGAAGTAGCGCATGTGAAATGTCATTTGCTCGATCGGATCGCCCGCATACCAGGTCATGAATGCTTCGGTGACGTAGGCGTAGGAAACCACCAGCGACGTCAGCAGTACGACTTTCGCGAGATTGTCGAAATGCCACGGAGTCAGCAAATCCTCGATTCCGAGCCATTTTCGCATCGGAATCAGCAGCGTTAACACCATCGCGACGCCGGAGAAAATCGCGCCGGCGACGAAATAGGGAGCGAAGATAGTGCTGTGCCAGCCGGGCAATTGCGCCATCGCAAAATCCCATGACACTACTGAATGAACCGAAATGACTAATGGAGTAGCTAATCCCGCGAGTAGCAAGTAGGCCATCGAGTAATGACGCCACTGGCGGTCGGTCCCCTGCCATCCCATCGCGAGCGCGGTGTAAAACTTCTTGCGCCATCCGCTCGCCGCCTCGCGCGCGTTGGCGATATCGGGCAGCAAGCCCATTGTCCAGAAGAGCGTGCTGGTCGTTAGATAGGTACCGACTGCAAAGGCGTCCCACACCAGCGGCGAGCGGAAGTCTGGTTGCAGATAGCGCTCGTTGGGGTAGGGCAACAGCCAGTAGAAAAACCAGACGCGGCCCAAATGGATCAACGGGAACAGGCCCGCGGTCGCGACTGCGAAGATCGTCATGGTCTCGGCGGCGCGATAAACGGCGGTGCGCCACTTGGTGCGGAACAAAAACAGGATCGCCGAGATGAGCGTGCCGGAGTGCGCGATGCCGACCCAGAAAACAAAGTTCGTAATGTACACCGCCCACATCACGGGCTGGCGCAGGCCGGTCACGCCGAGGCCCGAATAAATTTGGCGCGCCCACATCGCGCCCGCGATCGCGACCAGCGTGAAGCAGAAGCCGACCCATATCCAGTAGGCGCGGCCGGCCGCTTCCATCACGCGCAGCACGCTGCGATCGATATCGCCGAAGTTCGGTGCGACCGGTTGCTTGAGCGCGGCGGCCATTAAGCATTTCCTTTCTCGCGATACAGATCGCGCAGATATGTGATGGCGGGGAGCGTGTTGATTTCGTCGAGCGAGCGATAGTTGCGCAGCTTGTTGTCGTCGCGGCGGCGCATCATCGCGCTCGCGGGATCGTTGATATCGCCGAACGTGATTGCTCGCGTCGGACACGCCTGCGCGCAGGCCGTCACGATCTCACCGTCGCGCAGTTGTCGATCTTCGGTTTTGGCGTTGAGCTCGCCGAACTGGATGCGCTGGACGCAAAAAGTGCACTTCTCCATCACTCCGGCGCCGCGCACCGTCACGTCGGGATTGAGCTGCAGGTTCAGCGGCGCAGGCCATTCGGGCACGAACCAGTTGAAGCGCCGCACCTTGTAAGGACAGTTATTTTCGCAGTATCGCGTACCGACGCATCGATTGTAGATCTGCCCGTTGAGGCCCTCTTCGGTGTGATACGACGCGAACACCGGACAGACCGGCTCGCACGGCGCGTGGTCGCATTGCTGGCATAGCATCGGGGCGAGATAAAGTTGCGGCGCTTTCAATTGATCTTCTAGCGACTCGGCCCTGCGGCCCGAGGTCGGCTTCGCGTTCACATGCTGCGCCGACGGAAAATAGCGCTCGATGCGAATCCACGACATGATGCGCCCGCGATCGACGCCCTCCTTGCCGACGACCGGCACATTATTCTCCGCGTAGCAGGCGGTGACGCACGCGCTGCATCCGGTGCACGCGTTGACGTCGATCGTCATGCCCCATTTGTGCCCCGGATATTTCCACGGCTCGTACATTTCGTAGGGGCCGGTGACTTGCTCGGCCTCGCTCTCCGGGGTTTTTCCGGCGGCAAGCTGCTCGATACTCATCGCTTCGACGATCGAGCGGCCCATCATGTCGCTCTTGCCGAGCGGAGTGACGAGCTTGCGGCTGCGGCCCGTGACGTGGACGCTCAACTCGGCGTTGTTTGCGCGAGCGGGGAGAATCGCCCACGCATTTGCGCCGACGCCTTTGGCGTAGCGGCCGTATGCGCTGTGGCCCTGCCCAATTGGAATCGCAATAACGCCGGGATGCACCGTGCGCTGAATCAACGCGGGCACTTCGATGATGCCGTGGCCGGTCTTGACTTCGATCAGGTCGTCGGTCGCGACGCCCAACTGGCGCGCGGTGTCGGGATGAATCTCCGCCCAGCTATCCCACACGATTTGCGTGACCGGCTCGGGAAGTTCCTGCAGCCACGGCTTGTCGGCGCCGCGCCCGTCGTAGAAAAAAATATGCGGATAGGCGAAAACGGAAAGCTGCGGCTGCACGGATGCCGGCGTCGCGAGCTTAATCGCGAAAAGGTTCGGCTTGACGTTCGATACGTGCTGGTCTTCGAATAGTCCACCTTCGCGGCGCACCTTCACCCAGAAATCTTCGGATGATACATCGTTGGCTTTGGGAGCCATCGCGAGCCATTCGACCTTGATCGCGTCCGCAGTAGTTTTCCACGGCAGACTCGCGTTATTGGCAGCCGCCGACGCAAGCAAAATATCGCCGATCGGCTTGCTATCGAACACCGGTTGCATCACCGGCTGCCCGAGCCCGCGAATTCCTGCGCGCGGCGCGGAGTCGCGCCACGATTCGAGCGGATGATGCGCCGGCAGCAGCAGACTCGCCATCGCGGCGGTTTCATCCGGCACGCCGCCCGCCCACACGACGAACGACACTTTCTGCAGCGCGGCGGCGACGCGCAACGCCGGCGGCATCGTGAAGACCGGATTGCTGCCGGCGATCACCACGACGTCAATTTGTCCCTCGCGCATCGCATTGATTGCGGCATCGACGTCGTCCGCAGTGCTCGCATCGACGGCCGGGGCGCCATCGAGAAACATCACGGTTTTGCCGAAGCTGCCGGCGATCGAATTCATCAGCGCGACCGCGACATGCGCGGCGGGATCGTCGTTGCCGGCGATCGCGAGCGCACCCTCGCCTTTGACGAATGCGTCGGCGATTTGCGCGATTGCCGCGGCCGGCACTTTGGTGCGAGCGCTCACGGCGGCAGGATCGTAGTTGGCCGCGAGGTTCTTAACCGCGCCGACGTCGATCGCGGAATTTTGCGCGAGCGCCGGATGCTTCAGCATCGCCTGCAGCACGCTCCAGGCGACATCCGTCATCGCGCTCGGCGCGACCGGAATCCATTCGTCGCACTTGGATGCCGTCATGCTGAGGCGCGGACCGACATAAATCGAGCGGCCGATCGTGAGTGCGCCGCGCCGTTCTTTCGGCGTGCGAAATAGTGCGTACTGGCGCGCAAGTTCGACCGGCGATTCCCAAGTCTCGAGAAAATCTGCGCCGAACGAGACCAGCACCTCGGCTTGATCGATTCGATAAACCGGCAGATCGCGGCGGCCGAACAGGGACTCCGTAGCGAAGCGCGCGGGTTCGTTGTTGATGGCTTCGTAAAAGATCGCGCGCGACGAATTGTGCGCGCCGAGCCACGCGAGCACGATCTTTTTGAACGTCGGGCCTGCCGGAGCGCCGAAATATGCGACGCGATCCTTGCCAGCCTTCGACGCCGCCGCGAGCTTCGCCGCGAAAAGTTGCTCAGCCGACTGCCACGAGATTTGCGCGAGCGCGCCGCGTTCTCCGCGCAACTGCGGATGCGCCAGCCGGTCGGGATTGTACAGGCCCTGCAGCGCCGCCTGCCCGCGCGCGCACAGCGAGCCCCGGCCGATCGGATCACTGGGATTGCCTTCGAGCTTGATAACGCGGCCTTCACGAATGCGCGCGATGACACCGCATCCGGCCGGACACTCCGAGCAGGTGGTCGCGAAAAAGCTCGGCACGCCCGGCACCACGTTCTCGTCGGGAACAACGTACGGGATCAGCTTGCGTGCAGCGGGCTCGCATCCGGGGATCGCGGCGGCGGCGCTGGCCGTCGCGGCAAGCTTCAGAAAACTGCGTCTCGATACGCGCTCTGCCATTGAATCCCTCAGTGATGACACGCGACGCAATCGAGCGTGGCTTTCCTTTCAGTGTGGCAATCGACGCAGAAGCCCATGTTGATTTCCTTCACCGGCACGACGCGATCCATCGTTTGTACCGGACCGTGACAGCTTTGGCATTCGATGCCGGCGTGGATATGAGGCCTATGCGTGAATCGCACAAAGTCGGGAAGCGTGTAAACGCGGTTCCATCGAATCTCGAACGGAGGCTCGGCGGTGTCGGTCCATGGCCGCGTGACGGGTTCGATTCCTCCGCCGGCGATTCCGCTGCCATGGCATCCGACGCATCGCGCGACCGCCGGGATACCCGGTTCCGACGAACGGCCTGCGTAAGCATGGCAGTACTGGCAGGGGATTTTGTTCACGCCGGCGTGGACGCGATGACTGAACGGAATTGGCTGGACGACATCGGCGCGCGGCAACCACGGACGCTCGGAAACGCCGATCGAGGCGATGCCCAGGACAATCAGCATCAGAGCGAGCGGCAGCATTATGCGGTTGAGGTTCATGACAGATCCGCCCCGGTATCCAGAGCCGCTTAATACAAAACAGGACCGCGCGCCACGCGGGTCATGTTAAAATTTCTAACAATACGATCGATCTGATTCAATCAAATTTAATACTTGGGGTCCTGAGTTCAAGCTTGACCAGCGAGAGCGGAAATCATGCTCGCAGAGAATCACGAGGGCGGGTGGTTTCGACCGGTCTAAAATTATGTTATGTAAGTGCGAATTACCCATCGAGGCTCTTTCGACAAGGTGCAAATCAAAACTGCCTCCCGGCTCGACCTCCTGCCGCCGTACCTGTTTGCGGAACTCGACCGCCTGAAAAAAGAGGTCGCGCAACGGGGGATCGACGTTATCAGCCTCGGAATCGGCGACCCCGACCTGCCGACGCCGCAACACATTATTGCGAGTCTCAAGCGCGCTGCCGACGATCCGAAGAATCATCGCTATCCCGACTACGAAGGTCTCGAGCAGTTTCGCAACGCTGCCGCCGACTGGTACCGACGCCGCTTCGGCGTGAGCTTCGATCATCAACGCGAAGTGTGCGCGCTGATCGGATCGAAGGAAGGCATCGCGAATTTTTCGACCGCGATCGTCAATCCGGGCGATATCGTGCTGATCCCTGACCCAGGCTATCCGGTTTACTACTCGGGGTGCGTATTCAATGGGGGCGAGCCGTATTTCCTCACCCTGAAGAAGGAAAACGGTTTCATGCCCGACCTGGCTTCGATTCCGCCGGAAGTCGCGCGGCGCGCGCGGATGCTCTGGCTGAATTATCCGAACAATCCGACGGCGGCGACGGCCGAGTTATCGTTCTTCGAGAATGCGGTCAAATTTTGCTTGAAAAACGACATCATCCTCGCGCATGACAGCGCCTATTCCGAGATCGCATACGACGGTTATCGATCGCCGAGTGTCTTCCAGGCCGCAGGCTCGCGCGAATGCGCGATCGAGTTCCACTCGTTGTCGAAGACCTTCTCGATGACGGGATGGCGGGTCGGGTTCGCAATCGGCAACGCGCAACTGGTCGGCGCGCTCGGTAAGGTCAAGACCAACTGCGATTCAGGCGTGTTCCAGGCGGTGCAGGAAGCGGCAATCACCGGCCTCGAGGGCGGCGACGGCGACAGACTCGCGGAGTATTGCGCGATCTACAAGGAGCGGCGCGACGTGCTGGTCGGCGCACTGCGCAGGCTGGGGCTCGAGTGCGACTCGCCGCGCGCAACCTTCTACGTCTGGACCAGGGTTCCCCAGGGCTACACCTCCGTGTCATTCACTGAACGCATGTTGAAGGAAGCCGGCATCGCAATCACGCCAGGTTCCGGTTTCGGTAAGGGTGGTGAGGGATACGTTCGCTTCTCGCTGACGGTGTCTAGCGAACGTTTGAGAGAGGCAGTGGACCGACTAACAGCGCTTCGGTTTTAACGGCGAGGATGCCCAATCGGGCTTTCATCGGAATAGGCAGTAACCTAGGCGATCGAGCCGCCAATTACCGCGAGGCGATTCACCGGATCGCAGCGATCCCGGAAACGAGGGTTGTGCGCCAATCCTCGATCTACGAAACGGAACCGGTCGGCGATCTGAAGGGCGCGTTCTTGAACGGCGTGATCGAAGTCGAGACCGAGTTGCCGGCCGAGGCGATGATGCGGCGGCTGCTCGCGATCGAGAAAATCATGGGCCGCAAGCGTGTCAAGGGCAACAAGCCTACGCGCGCAAAGTACCGGCCCCGTATAATCGATCTCGACCTGCTGTTCTTCAACAAGGAAACGATCGATACGCGACTCGTCAAGGTGCCGCATCCGCGGCTGCACGAACGGCGCTTCGTGCTCGCGCCGATGAGCGAACTCGCGCCCGCATTGATTCATCCGAAGCTGAACGCGTCGATTTCGGAGATGCTCGCGGGACTGAAATCGCCATTCCGCGTCACGCTGGCGCGCGCGGATCTGCTGCGGCCGCAGCCCAAACGCGGCGAAACCGTGAAGTGATCGGATCGGATTGATGCGTCGGGGTAGCCGATTCGCGCGTTGCATTCGATCGACACCCACTGTCTGCGGCCAGGCCATCTCCGTCATTTCGAGCGCAGCGAGAAATCCCGGATCCGGGTTCCCTCGTCGCAAGGCTCACTCGGGATGACACGGAACGACCGCCGTCAGCGCATCCATCAATCGAGCGCCGCAGAGGGTGCTCGCGCTGAAAAGAGTAAGTTGCTCCGATGAAAAAGCGCGATGCGGAAAAGACCGCGATCGTTACCGGAACCAGCCGCAAAATCGGAATCGCCGCATTCTTGCGCGACTGAATTTCGACTTGTCCGGTTTCCGCAAGTGTCGAAGGCCGCCAGAAGTTACTTCGTGTACATTTTGTCGAGTCCGTCCCGCACGCTTTACGTCGGCGTCACCAATAGTCTCGAGCGACGAGTCTTCGAACACAAGGACAAAGCCGTGCGTGGCTTCACGGCGCGCTACAACATCAGCCGTTTGGTGTATTTCGAAGAGTTCTCCGACCCCGGGAGTGCGATCAGTCGCGAGAAGGAGATTAGAGCTGGCGGCGGGAGAAAAAGATAAACCTGCTCGAGGCGATGAATCCGAATTGGGATGATCTCGCCGCGGAATGAATTGCGAAGGTGACCCTCGATCGCAGTTCACCCGCGCGGCATATCCGTGTCATTCCGAGCGACGTCTTCACAGCGAGGAATCCCGGATCCGGGATCCCTCGTCGCTTCGCTCGCTCGGGATGACACGGAGGTGTTCGTGGACCCTTCGCGGCTCTCGATCAATGTCTGGCTCAGAATCAGCAGTTCCGAATCAGGCGAGGTTCGGCGAAGAGCGCCAGGCGGGCGAGAAGCGTGCGCGATGCATGAATTTGCCGCGGCCGCGGCGCGCCTGCTCCTTGCGATCGACGACGATCGTCTCGCCGCGCGACAGTGTCATCGTGGGCCAGCCTGTGATTTCGAATCCTTCAAATGGATCGTAGTCGGATCGCGAATGCATCTCGCCGCTCTTGATGATGACCTTGCGATTCGGATCGAAGATCACCAAATCCGCATCGGCCTGTTCGACGATCGCCCCCTTCTGCGGATACATCCCAAAGATTTTGGCGGGATTGGTCGCGACCAACTCGACCATGCGCGCGAGAGTGATTCGTCCTTTAACCACACCCTCTGAAAAAAGCATCGGCACCAGCGTTTCCAGGTTCGACATGCCAGGCACGATGCGCGTGAAGCGATCCGCGGCGAGTTTGCGCTCGAGCTTCCAACTGCAATGATCGGTCGCGACGACATCAACGCTGCCGTCGGCGAGCGCGGTCCAAATCGCGTCGCGATTCGCGGCGTTGCGCAGCGGCGGATAGCCGACATACTTGGCGCCTTCGGGTTCGAGGAAGCGCTCCTCGGTCAAATACAAATAGATCGGTCGCGTTTCCGTGAGCACAACTTGGCCGTTCGCGCGCGCGCGCCGGATGTCGGCGATCGCGTCGCCGCTCGACAGGTGAACGAAGTAGGCCGGCGCGTTCGCCAGTTCGGTCATCGCGAGCGCGCGACGCACGGCGGCCGACTCGGAGAGCGGCGGACGGCTCGCACCGAAATGCGCAACGCCACTTTTGCCAGCCGCGAGCAGGCGCTCGGTGCAGAATCCAATCAGATGCTCGTCCTCGGCATGGATCGCGAGCAGCGCCCCGCTTTCGCCGGCGACCCTGAACGCGCGCAGGTAGTCGCGCGCGCGAGCCTCGAATCCCTGCATCATGAAAATTTTGAAGCTGGTGACGCCGCGTTCGACCGCGCGCGGTATTTCGGCGATCGCCTCGGGCGAGGGATCGAGCAGGGCAATATGAAATCCGTAATCGATGATCGCCTTGCCTGATGCCTTCGCGCGCCATTTCTCGACCGCCTGCTCGAGCGTGCCGCCGGCCGCCTGAAATGCGTAGTCCACGATCGTGGTGACGCCACCAGCCGCCGCGGCGACAGTTCCCGACTCGAAATCATCGATCGTGCTGGTATTGAACATCTCGGCGTCGAGATGCGTATGCGGATCGACGGCGCCCGGCAGCAGCAGCATCCCGCGCGCATCGATCGTGCGCGCCGCCGGCTCGAGCGTTCCGCTCGGCGCTATCTGCGCGATTTTGCCGACGCGGACGCCGACGTCAGCCGGCCCTACGCCCGACGGTGTGACCGCAGTTGCGCCGACGATCGCGAGATCGAGCATGGTGGAAGCTCCAGGCTATGAACGTTTGCGACGAAGGCGCGGGGCGGCGCGACGTTTGATGCGGCGTCCGCGAACGCCTTTCAGCGGGCGCAGCTTTCTTGGCGCCGGAGATTCGACTTCAACGTGATCGCCGAGCGCCGCCAGCGTAAAGCGCGAAACTTCGGGCGGGCAGTTGATTCGAATCCGCACCCAGAACGTGCCCAGTCCGCGATTCGTGTAGATGAAAAAATCTTCGTAGCGGTTGAGGCCCGAATAGAACTGCTTGCCGATGCGCAGTATCGATTTGAGCGGCGAGCCATAGTACGGAATCCGCACAACGCCGCCGTGCGTATGCCCCGAGAGCATCACGCCCGGCTTCAGATGACGCGTGTAGAGCGCCGTATCGGGATTGTGCGCGAGCACGATCGAGCAATCGCCGGTTCTTACGTCGGCGAACGCGCGCGCGGGTTCGGCGCGGCGCGACCATAAATCGTCGATGCCGACGACGACGATTTTTTCACCGCGCAGCGCCAGGCGGCGGCTTTCATTCGCAAGCACGTCGGCGCCGGCGCGCTTCAGCGCGATCGTGATTCGCTCGGCCGACGACCAATGATCGTGATTGCCGAGAATCGCGTACACGCCAAGCTGCGGGCTGAGATCTTTCAGCGCGTCAGTGAATGCGCCGAGATAGCGATGCATCGTGTCGGGGCCGGAAAAATAGTCGCCGGTCAGGAACACGAAATCGGGCTGCTGCTGATTTATACAATCGACCGCGGCTCCGAGGCGTTCGAGGTCCTCGTCGCGATCGACGTGGAAGTCGCTGATCTGGCACGCGACCATGCCGGCCATCGCAGTCGGCAATCCGCGCACCGGCAGCGATACTTCGGAGACCAGAATATTGTCGATGGTTCGCCGCCACATCCGATGGAGTGGGCGAAGCGCAAATGGCGGCTTCGCGCGCGCGATCGGGTCGAGTTCTGGCAACGGAGCGTCGTTGCTTGATATTTCGATTAACTCGGCCGTGGACATCGGATCATTGATACTAGAATACTTCCACGAGCCTGCGAAAGGTGGGCAACTCGATAATTCGATCCTTGGCGTCGAGGAGTTCCTCGTCCTCGAGATCCCATGTGTGCGCGTGCGGAATAAAGACCGCGCGCAAGCCCGCCCGCACCGCCGGATTGATGTCCGAGCGCGGGCTGTTGCCAATCATGAACGTCGCCGACGAATCGAGTTCGGCGTCGCGCACCAGCCGCAGATAGGCGTCCACGTCCTTTTCGCGCGGCGTCTCGACCCGCTCGAACAGCGGCGCGAGTCCTGAGCGATGCAATTTTCGCAATTGCTCATCGCGCTGCCCCTTGGTGAACATCATGATGCGATGCCGCGCGGCGAGCTGCTGCAGAGTCGGCCCGACATCCGGCAGCAATTCACAGTGGCGCTCGATCAAATGAGTGCCGATACGGTCGAGCGCTATCTGGAGGCGATGGTGGCCGCGCGGAGCGAGCTCGGCAACCGCGTCCTGCAGGGCGACCATGTAGGGTTTGCGCCCGTAGCCGTGAGTCTGGATACGCTTCAGTTCGGCGGTACGGACTGCCGCATGAATTTCTGCGCGCTCCAGGATCAGGCCGCTGTCGCGGAGCGCATCGCAAAACGCGTCGAACGCTTCGAGAAAATGAATATTCGAATCCCAGAGCGTGTCGTCGGCGTCAAAGATGAGATTCAGAGTTTGTCCCGGTTCAACAAGCACCATTCGGCTTTTAGAATATGCGCCCGCCACAGAGCGGGCAATTGACTACTCACTGAGGTTTCGCGCGGTAGCGGCCATCGCGGCAGGCAGAATCATCAGCGCGCCGGTCGAAGGATTGCGCCCGACATACACCTCGGTTTCGTAAACGCGCCGCAGATGATCGGCGGTCAGAACTTCGGCGGGCGTGCCGTAGGCGACCGTCGCGCCATCCTTCAGCAGCAAGACGCGGTCGGCATAGAGCGCCGCGGCGTTCAGATCGTGCATCGTGGCGACCACCGCCATCCGGCCTTCGCCGCACAGCTCGCGAAAGCGCGTGAGAATTTCGGCGACATGCTTGAGATCGAGAAACGCGGTCGGCTCGTCGAGCAGCGCGACGCGCGGCTGCTGCGCCAGCGCTCGCGCGAGAAAAGCACGCTTGCGTTCGCCACCCGAGAGTTCCTGGATGTGGCGGCCGGCCAGATGCGCCAAGCCGAAGCTATCGAGCGCGGCGGTTGCGATTTCAAGATCGCGCGGACTCTCGAAATGGAACGCGCCAAGATGCGGCGCGCGGCCCATCAGCACAATCTCGAGCACCGTGAATCGGAACGCGACGGCATTTTCCTGGCCGACCGACGCGATCGTGCGCGCCAGTTCGCGGCGATTCATCGATGCGATCGGACGGCCGAACAGCTCGACGCTGCCCGAGGCCGGAAGCATCGAGCCATTCAGCACTTTGAGCAGCGTTGATTTGCCCGCGCCGTTGGGACCGACGATCGCGAGCATCTCGCCCATCGCAACTTGCAGCGATACTCCGTGCAGCACCGGCACGGCTGGGTATCCCGCATGAATCGCGCTGGCTTGCAGCGCGATTGCGGATGCATCGGAATGCGCGCTCATAGCGAGAGCGGGCGCCGTCCTTCGCGCCGCAGCATGAAGATAAAAAATGGACCGCCGCACAGAGCGGTGATCGCGCCGACCGGAATTTCAGCCGGCGCGATTGCGACGCGCGCGACGAGATCGGCCGCAACCATGAACGCCGCGCCGCCGATCAGCGAAGCAGGCAATAACAATCGATGGTCCGCGCCGAACGCGAGGCGCAGCATGTGTGGAACGATCAGTCCGACAAACGAGATGATTCCGCTGACCGACACCGCCGCGCCGATCATCACCGAGGTCGCGATGAAAATCGTGCGCCGCAAACGATCGACGTCAACGCCAAGTTCCGCCGCCGATTCATCGCCGAGGCTCAGCAGGTTCAGGTCGCGCGCGTGAAGCATCAAGACCGCAAATCCGGCGAGGCCGAGGCCGGCGACGATTTCGACTTCGCGATACGTCGGCGCTTCGAGACTGCCCATCAGCCAGAACAGGATGCTGTGCGCGTAATAAAAATTGACGACGCTGTTCACCAGCATGATCGCGGCGCCCCAGAAGGCGTTGAAGATCACGCCGACCAGCAGCAGCGTGAACGGCTCGAGTTGTCCATCGACCAGCGCGAGCCGATACACCGCGACGGTCGAGAGCAGCGCGGCGCCGAATGCGCATAGCGGGACCGTCGCTTCGCCGCCACCGATTTGCGCGAACATCACGAGCGCCACGATCGCGCCAAGTGCGCCGCCGCCCGAGATGCCGAGGATTCCGCCCTCGGCGAGCGGATTGCGCACCAGCGCCTGCAGCGCCGTGCCGACCGCGGCGAGCACCGCGCCGACCGCGATTCCCATCAGCACTCGCGGCAAGCGTGCCCCGTAGAAGATTGCGTGATCGGGACTAGCGGAATCGCCGAACGCGCGAATCAAGCTGATATGTGCGCTGCCGAACGATACCGCCACCAGCGCGGATACGATCAACAGGATCGCGAGCGCGGTGAGCACCGATACGAGGCGCGCGCGCGTGAGATGCGCCGGCTCGACGCTCGCCGAATCGCGGCGGAGTGGCGGCGTCGTCGATGCGCTCGTCGCGCTCACTTGCCATTCTCCGCGACGCTGCCAAACGCCTCGGGATGAATCATCCGCGCGATCATTTCGAGCGAACGCCCGACGCGCGGCCCCGAATGCAGAATCGGATCTTGCGGATATCCAAACACGCGATGCCCGCTGACGGCGGGGATCGTCTGGTACTTCTCCCAGAAGTGGCTCGGCGACCTGGGGTCGTTACCCATCGAACCGTCGAGAATCACTTCGGGGCGCATCGCGATGATGTATTCGAGGCTCAGTTGCGGCCATTCCTGACCCGAGACCGCCGCAATATTGTCGGCGCGCGCGAGCTGGAGCAGTTGATTCAGAAACGTGCCGCGACCGACCGCGACGATCGGCTGATGCCCCACCAGCATCAGCGCCCGCACAATCCGCGACGACGCGAGACGATCGCTGACCAGCGCAACCTGCGCGCGAATCCGCGCGACGAGATCGCGAGCCTCGTGCTCGCGGCCAACTCGTGCGCCGACCGCATCGATGCTCTTTTCGATTTCACCAAGCGAAGCGTCGCTCACCAGCAGCACCGGATAGCCCATCGAATTGAGCGCGCGGATTTCGCGTTGATCCGACGACAATCCAAGACCGATCACCAGCGTGGGACGTAGCGCGATAATCGCTTCAAGATTTGGCGTCAGGAACGAGCCGACGCGCGGGAGCTTTCGCACTTCGGCGGGATAATCGCAATACTGCGAGACGCCGACGACCTCGGGGCCCGCGCCCAGCGCGAACAGCGTCTCCGTGACCGATGGCGCGAGCGACACGATTCGCCGCGTCGCGGCGGCATCCGCCGACGCCGCGAACGATAGTGTGCAGGCAATAATCGCGGACACGCCCGCGGCTCGAATCCAGGTCACCTCGCGAAACTACCTGATCGCGTCTGCGCGGTTAAGCATCCGCGGCCGAGTTGCATCGGCGCGCCGCGCTCAACTAGCCTCGTGAGCCAGCAAAGGAGCACGAACCGTGTTGAAAATTGCCGTGTGCATAAAGCAGATCCCGCTCGTCGAGGAAGCGAATTTCGACGCTGCGACCAAAACTATCAAGCGCGACGGGCCGAACGTGATCAGCGCGTTCGACTTGCGCGCGGTTTCGCTCGCGATGGAATTGAAGGGGCGCCACGGGGCCGAGAATACCGTCATCACGATGGGACCGCCGCAAGCGCGCGACGCGCTGAACGACGCGCTCGCGATGGGGATGGATCGCGCGGTGCATCTCGAGGATCGCGCGTTCGCCGGCGCGGATACCCTCGCGACTGCGCGCGCGCTGGCGCTCTTTATCAAACGCGAAAAATTCGATCTCGTCCTGCTCGGCAAATATTCGCTCGACGCGGAAACCGGACAGGTCGGCCCGGAAATCGCCGAACTGATCGGCGCGGCGCAAATCACCGGTGCGCGCAAACTCAATATCGACGGGCAAATCGTGACGGCCGAGCGCGAAAGCGACGAAGGTTTCGATGAAGTCGAAGCAGCGTTGCCGGTCGTGATCACGTGCGCCGAGCGCGTCGCGCAACCGATCAAGGTCAAGCCCGGCGCGTCCGATGAAGCCAAGAAGAAAACCATCTTCGCCGTGCGAGCGTCGGAGTTAAGCGGCGATCCGAAGGAGTTCGGACTCGCGGGATCGCCGACCTGGGTGCAGGAAGTTCGCATCGTCGAGACGCCAAAGACCGAATGCAAATTTATCGACGCGAGCGATCCGGAGCGCGCGGCGGCCGAGGTGATCGCGGAACTCGAAGCGCTCGGCGCGCTCAGTCATCGCGAGCACAAACGCCGGCCAGTCCAGGCGATTCGGCGCGCGGACAAGCGCGGCGCGGATCTGTGGGTCGGATGCGAGATCGATCTCGAAGGACGCATCACGCGCGGCACGCTCGAATTGCTCTCGCGCGGCGACGAGATCGCGTCGCGGCTCGGCGGCGCGCTTATCGCGTTCGGTTTCGGCGGGGCGATCGTTCGCCACGCCGGATTGCTGACGAGTTTCGGCGCCGACAAAGTGCTCGCGATCGAGCATCCGGCGCTCGAGCCATACACGCCGGAAACCGCGGCCGAAGCCGCGGCGACGCTCGTCAAGCTGCACGCGCCGTGGGGAATTTTGCTCGGCGCGACGGAGCGCGGGCGCGATTGGGGACCACGGCTGGCGGCCCGGCTCGGACTCGGGCTTACCGGCGACGCGATCGATATCGAACTCGACGCGGAGAATCGGATGGTCGCGCTGAAGCCCGCCTTCGGCGGCAATATCGTTGCGCCGATCTATTCGAAGACTTTTCCGCAGATGGCGACCGTGCGGCCGGGCGTGCTCGAACTCGCGGCGCCGTCGGAAAAAAAAGAAGCCGAAGTCGAAATCGCGCGGCCGGAAATCAGCGCGCCGAAAAGCCGGCTAATCAAGGCGCACTCGCTGCTCGATACCTCGATCGTTCCGCTCGAAGGCGCCGAAGTGGTGGTCGGAATCGGCACCGGCGTCGGCGGTCCCGAAGGCGTCGCGCAGGCGTCGGCGTTTGCGCGAGTGCTCGGCGCCGGGATGTGCGCGACGCGGCGCGTGACGGATCAGGGTTGGGTGCCGCGCCAGTTGCAGGTCGGGCTCACTGGCAAGTCGATCGATCCGCGGCTGTATATCGCGATCGGCGTGCGCGGTGCGCCCAATCATACCTGCGGACTGAAGCGCGCGCAGACAATCGTCGCGATCAACAACGATGCGGATGCGATGATTTTCGCGCGCGCCAATATCGGACTCGTCGCCGATTGGAACGCGGTGCTGCCCGCGCTCCAGGATGCGTTCCAGCGCCGGTTGGAGTAGGGGTCGCGCGTTGCTGATTCAGACTTCCGTCGCGCCGTTCGGATGAAATCCGGCCGGCGCGACCACCCTCACCTGCCTCGTCGCGTGCCGCGGCTTCGACTTCCTCTCCCGCAACAAAGCGGGCGAGGGAAGATCGGCGGGCGCCGGAGATGTTGATATCGTCAGACCTGGATTTCGTAGAGCACTGAAAACGCGTCGTCGATCGGCAATCGCCGGAATTTCGAGAAGCCCGCCGCCGCGACCAGTTCGCGCGCCTTCGCTTCGCCCATGCACGCGCCGATTCCCGCGCCGCCGTGCGCGAGCGACACCGTCATGCAGTAGAGCGTGCTCATCGAGTACATCATGCGCCCCATCGGGTTGATGTTGTCCTCGAGATTCGACGACACGTTCACTTCGACCATCAGGTAGGTGCCGCCCGGCTTGAGCGCGCGCCGGATCGACGCGAGCAGCGCGCCCGGATCGACCGAATCATGCACCACATCGAAGGTTGAGATGAAATCGAATTTGGCCTCGGGCAGTTTCGTGCAATCGACGACGTCGAACTTGATGCGCTCGCCGACGCCCGCAGCTTTGGCATTGGCGCGCGCGCGCTCGACCGATCCCGGATGCGCATCGAAGCCGTGCGCCTCCGTCTTGGGGAACGCCGACGCGATCGCGATTGCCGCGCGGCCGCTGCCGCATCCAACGTCGAGCGCCGTGCCGCCCTCGGTTAATTTCGCGACGACTTGCGGCATCGTCGGCAGCCATTTCCGCACCAGCCGATCGCGATACATCGAAGCCGACGATCGCTCCATCGCCTCCCAGGTCTCGGCCGGATATTCGCTTTGTGGAACACCGCGGCCGTTCTTGAACGATTGCATCACCTTGGGCGCGATCGACATCTGCGGCACGATCATCTCCATAAAGCCGCCAGCGAAGAATGGCGACTCTTCCCGCGCCAGCACCATCGCGTGCTCCGCCGGCATCGTGTAGGTCTTCGCCGCCGCGTCGTAGATCACGTAGCCGGCCGCCGACATCGCGCTCAGCCACTCGCGCAGATAGCGTTCGCTGAGTCCGGTGCGCTCCGCGAGCCCCGCGCTGGTCACGGCGCCGGCGTCGGCGAGCGTCTTGAAGATATCCAATCGATCGCCGATGTAGCTGAGCGCTCCAAACATCGCGGCGCCGATATCGGTGGACACCTGCTGCGAGAAGTTTTTTATTTTGCCCCAATCGAGCTGCGATTTTTCGTCGGCCATTCTTTTCTCCTTCGCGAACGGTCGCAGTATCGCGCAAGATTCGCGGATTCGCTACTGGATCGGATCGGCGTCCGGCTCTTCCACGAGAGCATCGGCGTCGTCCGGCAGCTCGTCGGCGGGCTCCTCCGATTGCTCGACGTCGGGCGTTTTCGGTTCCGCTTCGCGGCGATCGAAAAGGCCGAGTTGTTGCGGCGGGACCGGCTCCGGATCGGGCACGAACAGGCCCGGCCGCGCGATGAACGGCCGGAATTTCTCGAGCAGGTCGGCCAGCTTCAACTGGTAGTACTCGATGTTTTCGTCGGGTTGCGCCGGGTCGTATTCAGTCGCCATCTTCGCCGCGATATTCACCGGTACGCGCGGCCCGCGCCCGCTCACGTAGTAGGAAATCTGATCTCCCGCCAGGTACGGACGCTCGGCTTTCATCGCGAGTTCGTAGGCGGCAGAGAGATTGCGCTGCTTGCCGCCGATTTTTCCGCGATACACCTCGAGCGAGTCGCGCAGCGTCTCGGTTTTCATCAGGTCCGCGATTCCGATCTCGCGCCGCGCGAGCCGCTCGCGATAATCGTCATGCAGTTTGACGATCTCGCCGCGACGATCTTCGAGCAGATAGTGAAACGTCTCTTCCATGAAGCGGCGCTGAAAACGTTCGAGCCCGCGCGAGCGAAGGCCCGAGCCGCGCACCGTCATCTCGCCCGACGCGTCCTGCAGGACGTAATTTTTCATTTTGTACGAGAACATCGCAGCGTAGCGGCCGTCGATTTCGAGCTTGATCCCCTCGGGCATGATCGCTGCGACCCGCTCCAGGAGCGCATCTGCGCCGTCGTCGCCGGCGGCGTCGGCCGGCGGCACGAAGTAGATTCCGTCGGTATCGACTTCGATCACCTGCGCGCCCTGCTCTTCCAGTTTCGCGACCGCAAGCTGGATCAATTCGCGTCCGCGCCGCGTTACCGCGTTGGCCTGCTCGAAATCGTTGAAGTGCCCGAGCGAAAAACCGAGATACCCATAAAATGAATTGATCAGAATTTTGAAAGTCTGCTGCAGCGCATCCGCGTTGCGCTGCTCGCCGCCACTCAACGTTCGCGCGAGCGCCTTGGCCTGCACCCGAAAGCTCCGCAAATCGCCGAGCAGCTTGAGAAAAACCACGAGCCGGTCGGCCGCCGGCGCGTGCCGATAAAGCAGCATCAGCGATGGATACAGCGACGTGACGTCGCAGTGCAGTACGCCGCGCGCGACGCCGCATCGCTTCATTTCGGTATAACCGCCGAGCACCGGCGCCGGCGCTGACGGACTCGGGATCGAATGTCCCGCATCGAGGTACGCGCGCATCATAAGCGCGTCGATCTTGGTCGCGTTCCCGCGCAGCACCGCGTTCTGGTACGAGTACGGAAAAATCTGCGCCTGCACGAAGTAGCTGGGCGAGAGCACTTCCGCGAGCGCGCGGGTCTCGCGCGCGTCGTCGAGCGCGTACTCGTAGAGCTTGTCCGGCTCGTGCTCGAAGTACTCACTGATTTTCGACGCGTCGATATAAACGCGATCCTTGCGCGCGAGGCCGAAGTGCAGAGCTAGTTGCTTGAGCCCCAGGCTCTCGAGCTTGCGGCTCGAAATGTCGTAGTGCTGCGCGAGGATCCACGTATCGATGATGTTGCGGCCGGGAATTTCGTAGCGCCGATACGCGATCGATCGTTCCGCGATTTGCAGCCGCGACGCCCGCGCCCGCAGTTCCTTGCCCTCGCGCCCCAGCGCGAGCCGCACGCGATGACGCCGCGCGCGAGTCTCGAGATATTCGAGGTCGAAGCGAAAGAGATTGTGCCCCTCGACCACGTCGGGGTCGCGCTCGCGGAAGATGCGCACCATCTCTTCGAGCATCGCGCGCTCGTCCAGTTCCGTTCCTTTCAGCAGCCGCTCGAAGCCAAGCGAGTCGGTGATTGAAATCGCAATGATGCGATCGCCTTCGCGCGCCGCCGACGGAAATTCAAAGCCGGGCGAAATGTACGTTTCGATATCGACCTGCAGCCGATGCAGTTCGCTGAAATCCATCCCGATGAAGAACGTCGTGCCGGTGAGCATCAGATGCTGCTCGATTGGATCGGCGAGCACGAGGTACGGCGCGTCGGGAGCGTTGGCCGCCTGGTTGGTTACGCTCCGCAGATGGCGCTTGGCCGCCTCCAGCGCGTCGAGCGAATCGAAAGTCACAAGCGTGCGATAGCGGAAGTCGCCGTCGAGTGCGCGCATCTGATGCGGTGGTCTGAGGCCATTCATCAGCGCGGGATTTTCGACGAGCAGAAAGAGCTTCAGCGGACGCCGCTCGCGAATCAGCTTGCCGCCGAGACGGCGGTAGATATCGATCGCATTTTTCGAATCGATCTCCGCCGCCACCACGCCCGAATCGGCGGGGTCGCCGAACAGCAGGCGATTGCTGTAAAACTGCGCAGATATTTCCTGATAGGTCGTCATCGCGATCGCGATCTGTTCACGATCCTGTACTGCAAGCGCCCCGCAGCCACAACGCGCGAGGATTCATCCACGCTTTAGAGCGCGCCCAAATAACTCAATCCGCCGATGAAAATAGCGTACGCCGCGCCGCCCACCATCAGCGTGGGCGTTCCCAGTTCCGCATCGCGCAGATTGAAGTAAAGGATCGCCGACGACACCAGCGCGATCGCGCTGGCCAGCAACTCGGACTGCGATAGATGCCACGGCGAGAACGCCAATCCCAGCGCCACCGGAATGCACGACTGAAAGACCATCGCGCCCGTGATGTTCGCAAGCGCGAGATGATCCTTGCGCTGGCGAATCCAGATCACCGAGTTGAATTTCTCCGGCAGTTCAGTCGCGAGCGGGCTCAGGATCAGCGAGAGCACTCCCGGATTGAGATTCACGTGCTGCGAAAACTCGATTACCTGATCGACAAATTCCTTGGCGCCGACAATGATCAGCCCCAGCCCGACGATCAATTGCGCAGTCACCGTCCACGCTCGCGGATGGAACCCGTCGCCGCGGAATATCGATTCGAAATAGAGGCCGTGCTCGACTTCCGCATCGGCCGCGCGCTGGAGACGGAGCATCATGACGCTGTAGCTGCCGTAAACGATCAGCAACGCCGCGGCGAGGAGGTATCGAATCGCGGGACCCATATGCGTCGTGCCGGCGATCGCGAGGATCAGGAACACCGGGATGAAGAAGGACAGGTCGCGGCGCGCATCTTCGCGCACCACATGCAGCGCGATTCGTCCGCGCCGTTTGCGATACGCGAGCGCCGCGATCCCCATCACGAAGATTGCGAACGTCGAAAGCATCAGCGGCGCCCCGACGATCGCGCCGACGCCGACTTCGGAATGCGCGCCGTGCGAATCGCCGGTCAACAGCGCGATCGCCGGGATGAACGTCTCCGGCAATGCCGTCCCGACCGCGGCCAGCAGGCTGCCCACCGCAGCCTCGGCGATACCGAGTCGATGCCCCGCCCATTCGACGCCGTTGGTGAATAGCTCAGAGCCCGCGAGAATTATGACGAAGCTCAGTGCAAGAATAGCAGCGTGAAGCAGAATGATAGGCTCCAGTCGAAGGTTCGATCGCAATCGCCAGCGCATCCGAGGATATGGTGAGAGGCTCTTCGATTCCAGCCGAATCAGAAGAATCCGCTCGCCGATGCGAAACCTGAAATCGTGCATATAATGTAACTTGCGGGTTTGCGAAGCGCGCAATCGGATGAGATGGCAAGCTCGTTTCGAGGCTGAGGCTCTGCAGCGAGCTCCGGTGACGATCATGGAATTGACTCGGACCCCTCTGATGCTTAAACTTGGTTTTCTGGCATTGCCTCGCTTGCCTTTGTTACCTCGTCTGTTTAAATGAGCGACTCGATACCCGGCATGCGCACGACCTCGCGGCCGACATCTGCGCGCAAAACCGCCTCAACGCCCGCGCGGGACGGAAAAATTAAGAGCATGAAGCAGAAGCACGAAGGCAAAGATCTACAGGGTCTGGTCGATCTCGGCCGCGAACAAGGTTACCTGACCTTCGAGCAGGTCAACGACTACCTGCCGCAAGATGTTGCCTCGCCGACCGATCTGCGCGCCGCGCTGGACTCCTTCGAGGACCTCGATATCAAGGTGCTCGAGGAAGTCCCGGTCGATGGCAACGATTCGGACGTCGAAGTCGAGACCAAGGAAGAGGCCGAGGAAGCTCCCGAACCGCCCGCGCCCGCGCCCGACACGCTCGGCGAATCGTCGGACCCGGTCCGGCTCTATCTGAAGGAGATGGGCAACTTCCAGCTCCTTTCGCGCGAGCAGGAAGTCGAAATCGCGAAACGAATCGAGGCGGGCGAAAACGAAGTCGAAGATGAAGTGCTCGGCTCCCCGATCACGCTCGATTTCGTGATCCGGATGGGCGAGCGGGTCGAGGCTCAGGAAGCCGACGTGCGCGACATCTTCGAGGACGCGGCCGAAGAGCCGTCCGATCCTGACGAAGAGCGCGGCCCTGAAGCCGACGAACGGCAGATCAAGCGCCTGATGCTCGCGACTAAGAAGCTCATCGACGCGCGCGCCAAAATGGAAGCAATCGAGGAGGAGCTGAAGAACAAGCCCGGCCCTCGGCGCCGGCCTCTGCTCGAGAAGAATTACCAACGCTTCCGGGAGCGCGTAATCAAGGAACTGCGCGGAATGCAGCTCTCGCGCCGCCTGATGGAAGCCGTCATCTCGGAGAAGCGCGAATATCTCCGGCAGTATCGCGACTCGACCCAAATCATCCAGCGCTACGAAGAAGCCACCGGACGCTCGCGCACGCATCTGCTCAAAGAAGCCGCGGACGCCGAAGATCGGCGTCACGTCCTCAAGATCAATGATGTCCGCGAAAATCTGCTCGATATCGCCATCAGGATTCGCCAGGCGCAGAAGACGATTCGTGAAATCGAGAAGAAGGCCAAAGCCACTGGCGAGGAATACGCGCGCAAGCTCGAAATTATCGCCGCCGGGCAGGACAAGAGCCGCCGCGCCAAGAAGGAACTGACTGAAGCCAACCTGCGCCTCGTCGTCAGCCTCGCCAAGCGCTACACCAATCGCGGGCTCGGCTTCCTCGATCTCATCCAGGAAGGCAACATCGGCCTGATGCGCGCGGTCGATAAGTTCGAGTATCAGCGCGGCTACAAATTCTCGACCTACGCGACTTGGTGGATTCGGCAATCGATGTCGCGCGCGATCGCCGACCAGGGCCGCACCATCCGCATCCCGGTGCACATGGTCGAGACCATCAACAAGCTGCTGCGCGTGACGCGCCTGCTGGTGCAGCGGCTTGGCCGCGAACCGGGGCCCGAGGAAATCGCCGAGCAGATGGAGATGCCGCTCGACAAGGTGCAGAAAGTGCTCAAAATCGTCAAAGAGCCGATCTCGCTCGAAACGCCAATCGGCGACGAAGAAGAAAGCTCGCTCGGCGATTTTGTCGAGGACGAACTCGCGCCTTCGCCGGTCGAAGCCGCAATCCAGGGCAATCTCGGCGAGCAGACGCGCAAGGTGCTCGCGACGCTGACTCCGCGCGAAGAACAAATCCTGCGGATGCGCTTCGGGATCGGGCAGAAGACCGACTACACGCTCGAGGAAGTCGGCAAACAGTTCGCGGTCACACGCGAACGAATCCGGCAGATCGAGGCGAAGGCGTTGCGCAAGCTGCGCCAGACCGGACGATCGCGCACGCTCGAGGGCTTCCAGGAAAGGGAATAGCCCGGGCTCGAAGAAATCGTCACCCAATCACTGTAGGTACTTGGCGTGCAAATCGAAACGTATCGCATGCCGCCCTTATTCGCGGAGAAGCGACGTCTCGCAGCCCCGCTGAACTACCGGTTCGCAAAACCCTCTCTTATGTTTCAGATTCATCGTTTTCCGAGGGAACGTGAAAGGCTAGGACTGCAACTCGGAATTCTCGGTCCTTATCGTCGGACCGATGAAAGACAAAGCGGAATTCAGTCTCGCGCTTGGATTCCTCAGATCGAACGAAGTTTGGATGTTGAACGGCCGTGTCTGGGATAGTTGAAAGCACCGTTGAAAAGGTTTTGTTCTTACAAAAAATCAGGATTGCCGTCTTCGAGTCCCGCCAAGTTATGTATCGCTGTAGCTGGTCAATGGTGTCCTGAAATGATTTTTGCCCGCGCCAAATCTTGCATTCTGCAACGAACACTGGCCCGTGGAGGCCACCGTCTTCGGCTTGAATCAAAATGTCCGACTTACCGCGAAAATTGAAGGTTTCGCCAGTTGCACGACCCTCATACTGGGCGTTCAGCTGCACAAGGAATAGGGTTCGGAGCGTTTCTTCATCCAAGAGAGCTACAGTGCGCGGACTGCACTCCATGACTCGCGCCATCAGCCACAGGATTTCGAGAATGTCTTCGTATGTGGCGTCCGAAAGCGTTGGATGGGGTATCAAAGCTTTTGCCTTAGAGACCGGCTTGACTAGTTCTGCCCTCTTCCGAACGTCAGGTATCGCATAAGTCCGAGGCGCTCCTTCCCTCTTCTTTAGTGGTATTTCGAGAGCCGCAACCTTTGCTGCTGCCTTTAGAAGCCGCTCACGCCTCGCTTCTATGTGCTGCCGTGCCGTGTCCTTGATCGACTGATTGAAGGTTATTAGGTCTCGGTTTACCTTGTCAGTACACCGTTTCAGCCGATCAATATCGCGCGCTATACGGGCTTTGACACCTGCAGAATCATCATCCGGACGCATTGGGAAATACAAAATAATCGTATGTTCATCTAGTCCAATTTCCGCCTCCTCAGGTAGCATGGCATCCGCTGCCGATGGGGTGCAGTACAACATCGTCGAATTCCCAGAAAAAGGAATCCTCACCCGTATAAGCGTTCCGGTCACTTGTTCAGGCCCTCTCCCGGATACAGGAGGGAATTGAAACTCGTCGTGCTGAAGGGATTGATCCTCGATGTTAACGTCTAAGACATCGTAGGAGTACTTGCGTTCGCAATAGTTACAAAGTTCGTCCACGCTGACATTAAGAAGATCGTCTTGCGGGTACTTGTCTAGTTCCTCACGCATCGCGATTTCTCGATTGCGCAAAACGTCTAGTAGAAGGCAGTCTGAAAAAAGTGTCTTCATACACTCTCGCAGTTACACGCTAAAGGGAGAATCCTCAAGACCCAGTACGAGTCTGCCAAGATAATCGCGTGCTGGATTGAAATCTGCGCCAGTCGCTGATTTAAGACTCTGTTACAGGCGTCGCCGGCGACGGACTTAGCTTACGTGCCAATGCGTCCAAATAATCAGCGAGTGCCATTGCGTGGGCGTCGGCTAGCTGTTCCATCGTGCGGACTGACACCGTGCCGCTTTCCTCGATTCGCCTGAGCTGGCGTTCCGAGAGTCCAGGTATGTCGGTTTGCCTGAGGCCACGATCTTTACGCAGCGCCGCGATGGCCGCTCCATACTCACGGCCGTGCGTCCGCCGGATACGCTGGGCCCGCTTCCGCCAGGTCGGATCGGTGACCGTCCGGAGACCATCAAGATCAAGATGAATATCCGCTGACGGCCACCAGATGAAGCTGCCGTCTTCTGCAATTTCGAAACTGCGTCGCTGCTGAGGTGCGATCTTCCTCAGTGCCGGCATCTGATCGAAACGAACTTCGTACGTCTTCGGCTCGCACGAAACGACGATCAGCCGATCATCTGCGACCGTGGCATACGCAATCAATTCGGCTTGAGCATTATGTAGCCACGCAGCTAGCACGCGATGGGGAACCGACGAGTTGGAATGCGCGAGCATATTGCGGATCGAGCGAAGGCCGGCCCTCTCCAGCATTTGCGGCAGCAACACGGGATCAACATCGGTCCTCACAAAGAGAGCTTGTAGCCGGTGCTCCCGATTCATCTCGCTAACGAATTTCGCCGCTTCTGGCAGGTGCAGCGCTGAGCAAAGCACGAATAGGTGCCGGTACCGGCGCGCCGCCGGCAACGACTTGGACCGCAGGATGGGGAACCCGATTGGAATCCGGCCATCCTTATCGTCGTCGCACCGCACTAGCGCATAGCTGCCATGCTGCCTGGAGGTCATTTCTGAGTGCATACTTTTTGTTCCCATTCCAAAAGGAGAGCAGTCCGATTCTCGAGCACCATCGTCAACAGCTCTCTTTGAACCCTACGCGATGGGCCGTCGCCCCACTTGATGTCGAAGTCCAGCACGCCGTCGGAGCAGCGAAGAAAGTAAATTCGTATTTCCCATTCCCCGGTTTTGTTCACGTGAAAATGGAAAGGAAGATGGTCATTGGAATTGAACCACAGGCTCAGCCCCTCGACCTCTATGCAGGCAACCTTGCCCAACCGTCCTCTACTGTGAATTAGTTATCAGATACCGGCCATGGATACAACGTTTGCGAACTCAGGCTGGCCGCTTCGCGATGGGTGGATTCGATGCGACCCGGGTCAACGGATCGGTCGCTGATGCACAAGTCTCGGTTCGTTCTCTGAATCGGACTCGATCACGCGTGCTGGATTGAAATCTGCGGCGGTGGTTGATTTAAGACTCTGTTACAGGCGACGCCTGGGACGGATCTTCTCCGCCGCCGAATCCGCGCCGCCGATGGAGTGCAATGAACGAGCAAGTCACCCGCCAGATCCTCTGGAACATCCCGGTTCCATTCATCGTCCTGATGTACTCGATGCTCGCTCTGCTGATCGCCGGATTTATCTACGCCGGACTGAAATGGTACCGCGTCGTCACGCTGGGTACGGCCGAAAATCGCTTCGATCAATTGCCGCTGCGCACCTTGCTCGCGCTCCGCGATTCGTTCGGCCAGGGCGCCGTCATCCGCGAGTCGTGGGGCTGGATGCACTATGCCTTCTACGTCGCGTTCGTCGGCCTGTTCATCGGCACCACTATCGTCGCGATCAACAGCGACGTGCGCGATCTGTTCGATCTCTTCGGCCTCGATCTCTACTTCTACTACGGCGATTTCTATCTGTACTTCAAAGCCGCGATGGACACCTTCTTCATCCTGCTGATCGCGGGGGTCCTGATGGAAGGTGCGCGCCGCTCGCTCCGCAAGCCGACCGTCCTGAATGATCCGCCGAAGGAGAAAACCCAGGACAATCTCGAAAACCGGCTCGGCTACTGGTTCCCGATGTCGATGATGGTCGCGGCGGCGATTACCGGCCTGATGCTCGAGGGCGCGCGCATCAACGCGTCGCATCCGAATTTCACCGAATGGGCGTACGTCGGCCGCGTCGTCGGCAAGATCGAGGGCGCGATGGGCGCTGGTCCGCTGTTCCATCGATGGCTCTGGCTGATTCACGTGCTGTTCGTGTATGCGCTGCTCTTTTGTTTTCCGTTCACGAAACTGCGCCATCTGATTTTTGGTCCGCTGAATCTTTTTTTCCGCAACTTAGGCCCGCGCGGACGGCTCGCGCCGATCAAGGATTTCGAGAATGCCGAAACCTTCGGCGTCTCGCAGGTCGAGCAATATACCTGGAAGCAATTGCTCGATATGTCGGCCTGCCTCGAATGCGGCCGATGCACGATCAATTGCCCGACCGTCGCTACCGGCAAAGCGCTGAATCCCAAATATCTGGTGATCGAACAGCGCGATCATCTGCTGGAAAAAACTCCGTTCCTGCTCGCCGCCAAGGCTCACGCGCAAAATGGCAGCGGCGGTGAAGCGCCAGTTTGGGAAGGGCCCGACATGATCACGCAGGTCGCCACCGAAGAAGCGGTCTGGGGATGCACCTCGTGCGGATGGTGCGAAGAAGGATGCCCGGTCGGCATCGAGCACATCCAGCGCATCGTCGATATGCGCCGCTACGACGTGCTGATGGAATCGCGATTCCCGACCGAACTGACCGGCGCGTTCAAGGGAATCGAAAACCAGGGCAATCCGTGGGGACTCGCGCAGGAAAAGCGCGCCGATTGGGCAGCGGGATTGGATATCCCCGAAATCGCGACTCTCGAAGACCCGTCGGACATCGACGTGCTCTACTGGGTGGGATGCGCCGGCTCGTACGACGAGCGCAATCAGCGCGTCAGCAAGTCATTCTCCGGCTTGATGAAGCAGGCGGGTGTGAAATTCGCGATTCTTGGCCGCGAGGAGACCTGCACCGGCGACCCGGCGCGACGCCTCGGCAATGAATATCTGTATGCCACGGTCGTGGCGCACAACGTCGAGACGCTCAATCGCTACAAGCCGCGGCGAATCGTTACTCAATGCCCGCACTGCTTTCACAATCTCAAAAATGAGTACCCGGACTTCGGCGGTAACTACACCGTGCTGCACGAAGCCGAATTTATCGACGAACTGATTCAGGCGGGCCGGCTGAAGCCCCGGCGCGAAAACAACGAGCGCATCACCTATCACGATCCGTGCTACATGGCGCGGCACAATCGCAAATGGGACAGCGCCCGCACCGCGCTCGGCGCGATTCCCGGCGCCGAAATTGCTGAAGTCGAGCAATCGAAGAATCGCACGTTCTGCTGCGGCGCAGGTGGCGGATGCTTCTGGAAGGAGGAGCACGAGGGCACGCGCATCAATCAGAAGCGCTTCGATCAATTGAACGAGGCGAAGCCGGAGTGCGTCGCCGTCGGATGCCCGTTCTGCATGACGATGATGGAAGACGCGGTGAAATCGCGCTCGCTCGAAGACAACATGCGCGTGCGCGATCTGGCGGAACTGGTCGCGGAGTCGGTCGGCGTCCCCACCAAGTGACGGAGAAGAGTCTCCGAAACCCCTCACGGGTTTCGGGCTTCCTGGGGCGACGCGGAACCGACTTCGGGCCGCAGGGCCGAATCGCAATAGGATTAAGATGCGCGCTACGCGCTGGTAGTATGAAAACGCAGAGCGGGATGTTGCGGCACACCCCGTCAATCTGAAGGAAGCGGTGGAACTGGTGCTCGAAGCGAATCGCACACTCGCCGAGGAATGTCGCTGATGCCGCATCGGATGGCGAGCCGGTTGCGCCGCCATCATTCCGGTAGAGGGATTATGACGACAAAGGACCGCTTCGCGTTTCCAAAACCGGTACCGGCGGCGCTTACGCTCCGCTGTTCGAGATCCTTCGACTCCGGCAGCCTCCGCTCAGGATGACGGAGTGCCGGCCGTGCTGATCGCTCAGGGTGGCGATGTGTCGTACGACGGACTGCACCCTCACCCGGCATCGGCTCGATGCCTCGCCGCCGCCGACCTCTCCCGCAAAAAAGCGGGTGAGGTATAGGTCATCTACTTCTTCATGTCGGACAGGAACTCGATGATCGCGGCGTTTACCTCGGCCGGCTTTTCCTGCTGAGTCCAATGCCCCGAACCCTTCACCAGCACCGTTTTCCGCAGATTGGGCACCCACTTGTTCATGCCCTCGGCCATTTCCGGCCGCAGCACGACGTCGAGTTCCGCGGTGATCATCAGCGCAGGCTGCTCAACGCGATCGACCTGACCGAGACTCTCCTCCCAGTTGCGATCGATACATCGATACCAGTTCAGCCCTCCGCGAAATCCGCTCTTCTTGAAGGCCTGCACAAATCTCTGAAAATCCTGCTCGGTCAGAAATTTTCCGTATGGGCGATCCGAAAATCGATCGAGCAATCCGCCGCCCGCTTGACCGAACACGCCCGGCGGAGCTTTGCGCACTTCCGCCGGATCGATATTCACCGGGTCCTGGTAGAACGCGCGCAGCGAACGCTCGACGTCGCGCTCGAGTTCCGCCTCGGCCACGCCCGGCGTCTGAAAATACAGGATGTAATGAAAGCCGCCAGCCGTCATCGCGCGCATCGCGTCGGTCGGCTTCATCGGCGACCGCGGGATGAACGGCGTATTGACGCCGATCACGCGCTCGACGCTGTCCGGCGCCATCATCGCGGCGTTCCACGCGACCATGCCGCCCCAATCGTGGCCGACGATCACGCATTTGCCGAGGTTCAGCGCGTCGAGCATACCGACGATATCGCCGACCAGTTTTCGCTGCGTGTACGCCTCGATCGGCTGCGGGCATGAACTGTCGCCGTAACCGCGCTGATCAGGCGCGATCGCCCGAAATCCCGCCTCTGCGAGCGCCTTCATCTGATGCCGCCACGAGTACCACATCTCGGGAAAGCCGTGGCACATCACGACCGGGAAGCCCTCGCCCATCTCCGCGACGTGCAGCTCGATTCCGTTGCTGCGGACGTAGCTGTGCTTGATCTCGCTCATCGCGTTCTAACCTCGATTTGAATTTTGCGTTCCGGCGCGCTGCGCCGCCTGGCTGGAGGCATAATGCGGCAATGTCGGAATCGATTCCAGCGCGCATCGAAGGCGAAAGACTCAGTGTTGACACTTAAAGCCTCGCCGCCTTATGCTCCCAGGTCCAACCAAACTGAAACTTTCGTCGCCGCGGCAGTTAGAGAAATGGCGTCGATCGACGAATGTGAACCAATCGAGCAAGAGGAGAATACCTATGAGCCGTGACTTCGAATTCAAACAGCTACTGCGGGCCTATCGCAGCGGAATCATCTCGGAAGCGACCTTCGAAGGCGAGATGAAATGCCTCGAGGGCGGCGAGATGACCAATGGCAACGGCGCTGGCGGCTTCAAGGCCTTCGGCAAGACCTACGGATCGGAGCGCGCGGCGGTGATCAGCTTCCTCGATAAGGTGCGCGCGGGTGAGGCGAACGGCGGCGAAGCGTTCGACGCGTGGGCAAAGGTTTGCACGACTGATTGCATCCGCTCGGGCATCCGGATGGTCGCCGAGCGCGAGGCGTATCACGCCCGCATCTTCGGCCAGCGCCTGATGGAGCTTGGCGGCGAGCAGCGTGCGGGCACCACCGAAGATGGGCGCAAGTTCTGCGCGTATCTCGGCAACGCGTCGATCCCCGACACCGAGAAACTGCTCAAGTTCACCGAACTGGTCGGCAAGCCGGAAGACGCGATCAAACCGATCTGCGAGTTCCAGGCGTCGCTGAAGGAAGACCTCGGTACGAAGGAGGCGCTGCGCCTGTTCGCGGAAGATGAACTCTCGACGGCGAAGTGGCTGTGGGAATCCTGCGCGATCCTCAACGGGCTTAAGACCGACGCGTCGGCGACGGCCTCGATGTAGCAATCGCAATCAGTGCTGGAACGACGAGCGGGGCTCATCCGGGCCCCGCTCTTTTTTGTGTTGCGCGATCAGCGCGGAAACAACCGTGTCGTGCGTCAAGGAGCCGTCGGTGCGGCGGTCGAAGGGCCGGCCGCCGGTGCGCCCGGCAAATTCAATCTTGGTGCTGGCGCGGCGCCCATGTGCATGCCCGATCCGCCGGCCGGAGCGCCTCCCATATGCATCCCGCCCATCCCACCGGGCCCTTGCGGCAGTTCCTTTTTGGTGAAGCCGGCGGGGACAGCAAAAGTATCGTCGGGCAGATTCTGCGCCGCGATTTTCGTGACGACCGTCTTGGTCACGACCGGCGGACGATTCGCCATCATCTGATTGATCTTCGCGGCCTGCTCCGCTGACATCCCCGGAATCTGCATGTTGCCCATCTTCATCGTCGAGTCCGATGCCAGCGGCACTCCGTCCGGCATGTCAGCGCCCATACCGGCAGGCGCCGCGCCGCTCGCCTTCAGCTTCGAGGTCATGTTCTTCTGGAATGCCGAATACTCCGACGCTCCCGGGGCGTTCTTCGAGAAGCACTCCTTAATCGTGTAGTCGCCGGCCATCACGTGTCCGCCGCCGTCGTAGTCGGTACACTTGTAGCCTGCGATATCGCGCGTGCTCGACCCTTTCTTGAAATTCATCGACGACGCGGCGCTGGCCGCCATCATCGCCGCCATCTGGCCCTTGGGCGGAAAATCGATCTGGAAGTAGCTCTTAACCTTGGGGTCGAGGATGTACACCATCCCCTTGTCGAGGTCGGTGATGATCGTATGCTTGTCGGTGATCATCTTCTGCTTGTTGCCCTGCAGCATCACCGTCTGTTCTGCGTCGCGGTTGTTCGGGCCGCTGACCACGCTTTGCTTCTGCGTTATGACGACCCCGGCGATTGCGGGTAGCGCGGTCAGCGCCAGCGCTGCCCCCGCGAGCATGGGGGTTAGCTTGTTCATAGCGATTGCTCTCCTTGTGCCCGTTGTATTTTCATAACCGATTCCGCCGATTCCGCCGATTCCGCCGATGCCGCCTCGACGCGCTCGGCGGGCCGCACGACCAGCCGGTGAATCATCAGGCTCAGCAGCCCCAGCAACACCCATACCATTTCCTTGATCCGGCGCAGTACACCGATCGCAAAGCCGCTCCCCGCCGGATATCCGAGCATCGCGAGGATCAGCGCCTTGCCGCCTTCCTGCGAAACCAGCTTGGCCGGAATCAAAAAGGTCGCGCGTTCGATCAGGAGCCCGATTCCTTCGACCAGCAGCGCCACCTGGATCGAGGCCGTCTGATGCAGCAATCTCAGCAGGATGTATATCTCGAGCGGGCCGAGGCTCCACGCCGCGACGTAACACAGACAAGACAGCAGCAGGCGCATCCGATGCCGCGCGTAGAAATCGAGCAGCACTTCGTCGGCTTCATCGGCGGACTGCTTGATGTCCTCGATATTGATCCGCGCGAAATCCAGCCGCGCCGCGGCTCGCCACAGATGCGAAAACGGCCGCTTCATCTGGACGAAGAAAAAACCCGCGGCGAGCGCCACCGCGAGCGCAAATCCGCCGATGATCGACCAGTAGAGCTGCGCCGCAATCGGGATCAATCGCAGCGAGATGACGAGCGCGATCGAAACGAAGACGATTTGCCCGATCGCCTCCGCCAGCGCCGCGACCGCGACCGTCGCGAGCCCGATCGGCATCCGCAGTTTGTCGCGCAGGGTGAGCGCCATCACGAATTGGCCGCCCAGTTGCGCCGACGGCGTGACGTAGTCGATCGCCTCGCCGCCAATCCTTGCCGCGAACAACTCGATAAATTTTAAATTTGGCGGATATTCCTCGATCGTCGCGCGCCAGCCGAAAGTGTTGATCACCCGCGCGACCGCTTCCAGCGCGACCGTCGCCGCGAGGCCCCATCCCACCATCGTCATGTAGCGAAACACCTCGCCCGCGCCAAAATGGGCGAGGAACCATACGTAGAACGCAACAGCGATGGCTATGAAGAATGTCTCGACGCGGCGCATCGGTTGGGCAGGGCTCGCCGTCGGGAAAGACCGGCATTACTGAGCGCATTGTCTCAGCCGGAAGGCGTCTCCGCAACCGGCGCCGAGCCGAGCCGCGAGGTCAGTGGCAGCCTCGCGTCGAAGAGGATTCTCGAATTTCGAGGCTCTGTCGATCTCCAAATGAATGTCTCGAACTCTTCCCGAATCGGGAAAGGGCAGATGGGGTGACGGGCGGATCGCGGAAGACATGAAGC
>NZ_JAUSKL010000077.1 GCF_030646925.1 Candidatus Binatus sp.
CGAAAACGACAGCGAGATGGCGCGCGGGTCGATACCGCGCGCGGGCGCGATTGGGATTGGCAACCCGGTACGAGAGAAAGCCGAGTTGTGGACCGATGCGGTTCCAGACTTGTACGAGGAAGGCATCCGGCATCGCTGGAGGCCCTCGCTCGACATCCCGTGGGAGAGCATCGAGCCGCTCGCGCCGGACCTTGAACTCGCGATGGCACAATTCACCACCGTGCTCAGCGAAAATGCGCTCGTATGCCTCGACATAATCGCGCGCTGGCTGCGCGAGATCAGCTACGGATTCCACGAAGTGAAGCTGCTGATGGCAGTACAGGAGTTCGAGGCAGGCCGCCATTTCGAGGCGTTTCGCAAGCGCGCGGTGGTCAATGGCGGCCGGCTCGGCTTCGAGTCGTCGGGAAAGTTCCTGCGTCTGCTATGCGACTCGAAAACTTTCAACGAAACCTCGATGCTGCTGCACATCACTCACGCAAGTTTCGCGCGCACGTTGTACAAGGCCGGAGCGAAATTCTCTTCGAGCGAAGGCGATCGCACGCTGTTTACTCTTTGCGCGGCAGATATGGAGCGATGGTTGGCCTACGGCACCGTGCGGCTGCGCGGGATGCTGGAAAAGAAGCCCGAGCGGCGCGAACAGGTTCACTCTTATCTCGTTCGCGGCGAGGTCGCGCTCACCGAGGATTGGCATCGCGATACGCCGTTTCGCGAGGCTCTGGCGATCCTGCTTGGCGGAGGACTCGCAGGCGTCCGAGAAGGGCTGAAGCGGGTCGGCGAGTTGCGCAGTCGGCAGGTGGACGATTACCTCGAGCAGCTTGAACAAGCCAGCCTACCCGAGCGGCGCGAGCGGGTTTTTCCCGGGCTCAGGACGTGATTTATGCCGGTATTTCCCTCGGTTGAATGGTTCGACGCGCTGCGCGACTTGGTGAACCACGATCCGTCGTACGTGCACATCGGAACCTGCGATGCGGTGGTCGGGATCCACATATCCGACCTCCACAGGTGCTATCTCGTTACCTTCGAGGTCTTCGAGTGCAGCGAGGTACGCGAGACAAACGCGGAAGGACTCGCGCAGGCGGACTTCTGGCTCGAAATGGACTACGCGGGATGGCGCGACATGATCGAAAACATCCGCGCTACCAACGGGCATCCCGATAGCCGCCATTCGCTGAACACGCTGAACTATGCCCTGGCAGAGCCGTTTGCGAGAGGCGAGGACGGGCTCAAGCTGGACCTCTTCTACCGCTACAACCAGAGCTTTCAGCACTTTTTCAATAGTGCTGCGAAAATCGATACGGTCTTCGCTGGAAAAGGAAACGCCGCCAGTGAGCGATCAGCCACCATTCCGAATCGTTGACCTGAGCACCAACGCGACGGGTGGCTATGCGACGCGCCTGCTCGCTGCGTACGGCGCCGAGGTCATCAAGATCGAGCCGCCACGCAGCGGCGATCCCACGCGCGCGGTTGGACCGTTTCCGGACGACCGGCCCGATCCTAACTGCGGCGCGACTTCGCTATTTCTCGATACCAACAAGAAGAGCGTGACGCTCGACGTGGCGAAACCGGTGGGCCGCGCGATCCTCGATCGCCTGCTCGAGCGGGCGGACGTCTTGATGGAAACCTTCTCGCCCAGCATGGCCGACCATCTGGGACTGAACTATTCCGACCTCGAAGAGCGCTTTCCGCGACTGGTGGTCACTTCGATCACGCCGTTTGGAAAAGACGGACTGTACCGCGACCTCGAAGCCTGCGAGCTGGTTCTGGAAGCGATGAGCGGATGGCTGTTCCAGTCGGGCGAACCCAATCATCCGCCTACCCGCACCCGAGGCGAGTTGGCGACCGCGATGGCGCCGGGTCTGCTCGCAGCCTCGGGAACGCTCGCGGCGCTTGCGTGGCGGGCAAACAGCGGCGAGGGACAACTGGTCGAGGTGGCGGCGATGGAAGCGATGCTGGCGGCGAGCCGCTACTACGAAACCACCTACGCGTACCGCGACCTTCTGATCGCCCGTCTGGGCACCACGCTGTCGGCAACGTACTGTTACCGTCCGGCGAGCGACGGATGGGCTGCGCTCTGTGCCACGACCGATCAGCAGCGCGAAATCTGCGCGCATGTGATGGAACTGTCCGAGCATCTCGACGATCCCGCGTTTGCTCCGCCGACCGTAGGCTCCAGTACCGAGCAAAGCCGCGCCACGGATCTGATCGATCGCTGGGTCACTCAACATTCGCGAGCGGAAATCTTTCACCTCCTCCAGGGCATGCGCGTCCCGAGCGGATTCCTCACGACGGCCGACGAGCTGCTCGGACTCGATCAATTGAAGGAGCGGCAGGCTTTCGTTCGGATCGATCACCCCGCGGCCGGCTCCCTCGATTACCCAGCGGCGCCTTTCAAGATGGGCGTCACGCCGTTCAGGACCACTCGGGCACCGCTGCTCGGCGAGCACAATCGCGAAATTTATCTCGAGCAGCTCGGGCTGAGCGAGGACGAGTTCGCCGCGCTCACGCGGGAAGGAATCATCTAATGAAGTCCGCGGCGTCTGAACTGCCACTCGCCGGCATCCGAGTACTGGATCTCACCACTTGGTGGGCTGGCCCCCTGAACGCGATGATTCTCGCGGACTTCGGCGCCGAGGTCGTCAAGATCGAAGCGATCCAGCGCCTCGACAACTGGCGCGCGACGTTGGCGGATCGCAACATCGAACAGTGGTGGGAAACTTCGCCGCTGTTCAACTCGGCTCAGCGCAACAAGTTCGACTTGACTCTGAACCTCGCGTCGGTGCGCGGGGTCGAGGTGTTCAAGCAGTTGGTCGCCTGTAGCGACGTCGTCTGTGAAAATTACAGCCCCCGCGTGATGCCGCAGCTTGGGATTGCGTATGAGGTTCTGCGGGAGATTAATCCCCGGTTGATCATGAGTTCCCAGACCGGATTCGGCTTGACCGGTCCGTGGCGGGACTACGTTTCGTTCGCGCAGGTCGCTGAGACGCTTGCCGGGCTGGCGCATCTGACCGGCCGTGAAGACGGCCCGCCCACGTTCGCGGGGCAGATGCTCGGTGACACCCTGTCGGCGCTGCATGGCGCATTAGCGGTCATGATCGCGCTTGACGAGCGCGCCCGAACCGGGCGCGGGCAGCATATCGATCTCGCGCAACTCGAGACGGTGGTTCCCACCACCGCGCAGGCGCAGCTCGACTATCAGATGAACGGCCGCGTCTGGAACCGCGTGGGCAACCGCCATTGGCGGATGGCGCCGCACGGATGCTACCCGGCGCGCGGCGAAGACCGCTGGATCGTGATCGCGATCGATGGCGACGAGGAATGGAAGCGGCTGGGTGAATTGATGGCAAATCCGGGGTGGACCCGCGAGGCGCGGTTCGCGACCGCCGCAGCGCGTCTAAACAATGCCGACGCGCTTGATCAATTGATCGCTGCATGGACGCGAGATCAGGATCGCGACGAACTCGCGCATCAGTTGCAGCGCGCCGGCCTCAAGGCAGGCCCGGTGCTCAATCCCGCCGACTTGCTCGAAGACCCGCATCTCAAGGCACGCGGATTCTTTCAGTACCTTGATCGCGAGCATGTCGGACGTAAGCCGTATCCCGGTATCGGGATTCGATTCTCGAAGACCCCGATGCACGATCGGATGCCTGCGCCGGCACTTGGCCAGCACAATGAGGAAATCCTTCGCCGGGTGCTTGGAATGTCCGATCAGGAGATCGAACAACTGGAACGCGAGCAGGTAATCGGAAAAATTCCGGCCGCGTTGCTACAACCTGCTCCGAGCCCGGCCGAGCCTGCTGAAGACGCCGCGCCGGTGCGCGGAAAATAGACCGGCGCGCGATGCCGCGTGACCTGGAGGAAAATATGGCGATGATGACCGCTGAGCAATACCGTGAGTCTTTGCGCGACGGGCGGCTGACGTATGTCGATGGCCACAGTATCGCGGACATTACGCAGGAACCTTGTATGCGTACCGCGATCGACTGGGTCGCCGAGGGTTATCAGCGCTTCTACTCGACGGAGCCGGGCGCATACAACCCGATGTACGCGATGCCGAGTTCGAAGGACGATCTCGCCAAGCGGGCGGAAGCGGGCAGCCAGGCCGACATCACCTTCGCGCTTGCGGCGGTTGTGCTCGCGCTAATGACTGCGGCGCCGGAACTGGCCAAATCAAATCCCGAGTACAAGCGCCGGATCGAAAAGTTCGTGGATCATTGCCGCCGCAAGGACTTGCGGGTTTGCGAAGCCATCAGCGACGCCAAAGGAGATCGCTCGCTCGCTCCTTCCAAGCAACCCGACGCCGACGCCTACGTGCACGTGGTGGACCGCAAGGCTGACGGAATCGTGGTGCGCGGCTGCAAGATGCACATCACGTCGGCCGCCGTGGTGCATGAAATCGTCGTGCTCCCGACCAAGCATATGAAACCCGGCGAGGAGCAGTACGCCGTCGCGTTTGCGGTCCCGGTCAATGCCCCGGGCATCAAGATTCTCAACACCACCTACGCTCCGCGGGTCGAAGATGCGCGGCATTTCCCGGCTAGCGGCAAGCGCAGCATGCCCGAGGGGTTCGTCGTCTTCGATGATGTTTTCGTGCCGACCGAGCGGGTGTTCCTCGACGGCGAAGTGAAACATTCGTCGCTGCTCGCACACTCTTTGGGGTTGTGGGAGCGCGCGGGCGGCCTTTGGGGGTCGGCTCATCAGGCGGACCTGATGGTCGGACTCGCGGCGCTGATCGCGGAGGCCAACGGACTCGAAAAGACGCCGCACATTCGCGACAAGATCAACGAAATGATCGTTTATGCCACGATGATTCGCGCAGGCGCCGAAGCGGCGTGGAGCAAAACCGGCTTCAACGCCGACGGGATGGTCCAGCCGGACCAGCTCTTCACCAACGTGACCAAGTATTTCGCCGCGTATCATTACCACGAAGTCGTGCGAAATCTTCAGGACATCGCGGGTGCACTGGTCGTGACCGCGCCCACGGTCGCCGACCTCGAAAATCCTGAGACCGCCGGCTACGTGCATAAATATATGCGCGCTCGCGCCGACGTCCCGGGTGAGGATCGTATGCGTTTGTTCCATCTCATCCGCGATCTCACCGCCGATGCGATGGGCGGATGGGAGATGGTCACCAAGTCGCTGGCGGGCGGCGGAATGTATGCTCAGCGCTCGGTCGCGCGCACCCACTACGATTTGGCCGCGGCAAAATCGATCGCGCAGGAGGCGGCCGGGATCAAGCCCGCTGGCGCCGCCCCGGTTGCGAACGATGCGAGCGCAAACGCCGCAACCCCATCGCGCACCAACGGAACTTCTACCGACTCGCGCCACCAAGCACAGGCACCGGTTTCTGCGGCCGGCGTCAAAAGCTAGGCGGCGGCTCAGGAGGCACTCATGGCAAATTCAAACGGCCGGTCAAAATCTGCGGAAATACGCTCGCGTCTCGATCACCCGATCGTCGATGCCGACGGACATCATACGGTGGAGTTCACGCCCGGCTTTCTCGACTATCTGAAAGACGTCGGAGGCGCGCGGGTGGTCGATCGGTTCACCGGCGGCGCCAATACGTCGTACTACCAGGGATGGTACGCGCTTAGCCCCGAGGAGCGGCGCGATCGCCGGTTCTTTCGCCCTCCATGGTGGGCGGTCCCGACCAAGAACACGCTCGACCGCGCGACTGCGACGCTGCCACGCCTGATGTATGAGCGGCTCGACGAGATTGGGCTCGATTTCGCGATCCTCTACCCGACCCAGGGCATGTTCGCGCCGCACATCAACGACGAGGAAGTCCGGCGAGCCGCCTGCCGCGCCTTCAACCGGTTCAACTCCGACGTATTCCGCGAATATTCATACCGGCTGACGCCGGCTGCGGTCATCCCGATGCACAACCCGCAGGAAGCGATCGAGGAACTCGAGTACGCGGTCAAAGAACTGAAGATGAAAGCGGTAATGATGGCCTCCTACGTGATCCGCCCGATCGCCGCTGTAGTGCGCGAGCATCCCAAGATGGGGCGCTATGCTCGCTGGATAGATACCTTCGGGCTCGACAGCGAGCACGATTACGATCCGCTATGGGCGAAATGCGTCGAGCTGAAGGTGCCCGCGACCTTTCACTCGCCTGCCATCGGACTTTTCGGGCGCGACTCGATCTCGAACTACATGTTCAACCATATCGGCCACTTCGCGGCGATTTCCGATCGGCTATGCAAGTCGCTGTTCATGGGTGGTGTGACGCGGCGCTTCCCTTCGCTCAAGTTTGCGTTTCTGGAATGCGGAGTCGGATGGGCCTGCTCGCTATACGCTGACCTGCTTGGCCACTGGGACAAACGCAACATCCGGGCGATGGAGAATTACGATCCCGCAAATCTCGACCGCGAGATGCTACTCGCGCTTTACGAGCAATATGGCGATGAACGGGTCCGCCGGAACCTGGATTCGATGCGCGCGAATCCGAGTGTGGCAGGAACAGGACGCGAATATCCGGCTGCCGACCAGACGATGCTGGACGAGTGGCAACTGAGTGGCGTCGATTGTCCCGAAGACCTCCGCGACCGGTTCGTCCCGAACTTCTACTTCGGTTGCGAAGCCGACGATCCGATCACCGCTTCGGCCTTCGACGCGCGGCGCAATCCGTTGGGCGCGCGGCTCAACGCCATCTTCAGTTCGGACATGGGACATTGGGACGTGCCCGACATGACCAAGGTCGTCGAGGAAGCGCACGAGATGGTCGAGCACGAGACGATCGGGGCCGACGATTTCCGGCGCTTTGTGTTCGAGAATCCCGTTCGGCTGTGGGCCGAAGCGAATCCGGATTTTTTCAAGGGCACGATCATCGAGGGACAAGTAGCGCGGCTGATCGGAAAAAGCGGCCAAAGCGGCGCGCGGTAGCCGCCGGCCCGCGCTTGAGCGCTCATCGGCGTCGGGACGGTTCAAGAAGAGCGGTGATAGCGCCGCCCGAGCGCCTCTTCGTCCTTCAGGTAGCGCGCCATCCTTTCATTGCTGTAGCCGAACTTGCCCGCGCCGAACAACCCGATTTCGGCGACCGCGATCTCTTCGAGTTCGGATTGCGCGCCGAGACCCTCTTCTACGTCGAACCCGCGCCGTTTCCAGTTCTCGAATCCGCCCTGCAGGACTGCCACATTACGATAGCCGAGCGCGGCCAGCGTCGCGGCCGCCAACACCGATTCCGTCTCGCGGCGTGAATAGAGGACCACGCGCGCATCGCTTCGCGCCGACTCCGCAATCTTGAATTCCAGCCATCCGCGCGACATCCATCGCGCGCCCGGAATGTGGCCGGTCGCGAACGCGCCGGCGCCCCGCAAATCGATTAGTACGGGAAGCGGAGTCGCTCCCAGGGTGTCGCGCAGCGCGTCGGCGGAGACGAAGGTTGCGCGCTCGCGGGCGTTTTCGATCTTCGGTACGGGTAGTTCGCGCGGCTGTCCAAGTTCGGCCGGGAACTCCTGCAGGAAGCGCGGCAGCCATGCCGGTTGCCCATAATCGACCTCGAATGGCGCGCCCGTTTCTGTTTCGTAGCCGCACGCCGCCCACGCAAGATAGCCGCCCTCGAGCACCGCCACGTTTTGGTAGCCCATGCCCTTCAGGATGGACGCTGCCACTGTTGCGCGGGCGTGCCCGTCGCCTATCGTCACTACCGGAGCATATTGAACGCCGACCAGCGCATCGGCAATGAATTGGACTTGAGTGGCGCTGCAGAAGCGCGCGCCCGCAATATGGCCTGCTGCGTATTCTTCGCCCAATCTCACGTCGAGGATGTAAAGCAACTCATTAGCCGCAATTCGCGCGCGCATCTCACTCGGCGTGACGAGCGCGATACGGTCCTCGCTTCTGAGGCGCATGGCGAACTCATCGGCCGCGGCGACTGACGACGGCGACGGCCGTGCTTGCGAAGGATCGGCGCCGCTCGCGAGTTCGTCACCCCATCCCGCGATCCGCCAGGCGCCGGTCCCGCCCTTGAGGGCATATACCGGATTCGGCAGATTCATCCGACGCAGGAGATGCGCGGCGATAATGCTTCGCGTTCGGCCCGCGCAGTTGGTCACGATTGGCACCGACGGATCGGAGGCGAGATCGGCCGCCGCACGCGCAATCTCTCCAATCGGCGCGCTCCGTGCGCCGGGGAGATGCGAGGCCTCGAACTCGGAGTATGGGCGCGAGTCGAGAACGAGCACTGGCTCGCCGCGCTCGATCATCTTATGAAGCACGTCCACCGTCAGTTCGGG
>NZ_JAUSKL010000078.1 GCF_030646925.1 Candidatus Binatus sp.
AGAGCAAGTCGCGCCGGCGTTCTCGGTTTTGAATTTACCACACCAATCGTTGCACAAGGTAAGATTGTCCTCGGTGTCGTAGAAGGCTTTGCATTGCTTCACGGTCGGTGTTTTCGCGTCAGTGAAGTCGGCATGACGATCGCGATCCGCGGCAAAAGCGATACCCGCGAGCGCGGCGGCGAACAGGCCTGATAAGATCAATTTGCGCATTCGATATGTCCCCTAAGCTACGGCCCCACGCCGCGCACTTGAATCGCATGACGCTATCAGCACCTAATGCTTTTAACAAACCAAACTAATGCGCTTCGGGGCTTCGTATCGCGCAGCCAACGAGATTCAAACGGGAATCGGCAAGCTGTGACTCGAAAAAACGCCCTCGGCAATCATGCTACCGATGCATCCGCTCGGCATCGGGCAATACAAGGCAGTGATGGTTGAAGACTCGAAACGGTACGAGTGGAACTTCGCGATCGATGCGCCAAAGTCCAGCGAAGTGACTCGCGGAAAGTAGTCGAGGCATCTTCAGGCGGATTCGGGCGCGGGGTCGCGCGGCGAGTGGCGGCCGAGCGGGATCAATAGGGTGAATGCAGCGATCGCGATCGCGAATGCCACCCCGATCGCCACGCGATAGCTGCCCGTGCGATCGATGATCATGCCGGCCAGCGGCGGACCGATCATCGCGCCGAATCCACCGCTCGTGTAGAGCGCACCCAGCATCATGCCGAGACGCTGCGGGCCAAACAGATGCGCGATCACGGCCGGAGACAGCGCCACGTAGCCGCCGTATCCCGCGCCCATCACGATCGCGAATAGCACCATCATCGGATATGAATTCGCTGCGAGCCAGATTCCATAGCTGAGCGTCAGCACCAGGATGCTCGCCTGGTAGAGCCGCACCACGCCAGCGCGATCGGCCAGCGTGCCGAGGCCCATGCGCCCCGCGACGCTCGCGCCGCCGATCACACTGACCAGCGCGGCGCTGGCGACTTCGGTGGCGCCGCGATCGTGCGCGAATGACGGCAGATAAACGAACGGCACAAAGAGTGCCATCGACATCATCACCGACGAGAGGTAAAGCAGCCGGAATGCGGGCGTGCGAATCGCGTCGCCGAGGCGCAGCGGCGATACCGTGACGTGCACCGGCGGACGTTCCGCGACATAGGCGCATCCGAGCAGCACGGCGGTCGTGGCGATCGCGAAGACCACGTATGTCGTGCGCCAACCGAGATGGCCGATGAGCGCCGCCGCGATCGGCGCGCCGCACACCGTACCGAATCCGATCCCCGCGACTGAGATTCCGAGTGCGGTGTTGCGCCGCCGGATGAACCATCCGCCGACCACGGCGACCAGCGGCACGTAGGCGCATGCGATTCCTACTCCGACGCCGAGTCCGTAGGTCAGGTAACTGACCCAGAGGCGATCGATCATCGCGGTCAGCGCGAGGCCCAGCCCCATCACCACGCCGCCGGTGGCGACTACGATTCGCGGGCCGTATCGATCCGACAAATGTCCGCAGACCGGCCCGAGCAAACCCCAGATCAGCACCGTCACTGAGAACACGGCCGAGGTTGCGCTGCGCGCCGCGCCGAACTCGGCGGCCATCGGTTTGAAGAACGCGCCGAAGCTGTATGCGACGCCATACACGGAGAACATCGCGACGAACGCCGCGGCGACCATCCGCCATCCGCGCGGTGAATCGAATTGATCGAGGCGCGGGATTGCTTCTACTACTTTGGGAGCGGCGGTCGTCACTTGATGCGCCGTCCCGTCTCGAGTGCAGCACGGGCCGCAGTCAGTTCCTTGAGTCTGGCGGGATCGACCTTGGGATAAGCTGGTTTCAGTTCTTCGATTGCACCGATAATTGCCTCCGCCACCACCAATCTGGTGAACCATTTGTTGTCGGCGGGAACGACATACCAGGGCGCGTGGGGAGTGGCGGTGTTTTCGATCATCTCCTGGTAGGCATGCATGTAATCGTTCCATCGTTCGCGCTCGGAGAGGTCGCCGATCGAGAATTTCCAGTACCGAGCGGGATCGTTGAGGCGTTTCAAAAATCGCTTTTTCTGCTCGGCTTTCGAGATGTTCAGAAAGAACTTCAGGATCGCGACGCCGTTGCGGTTCAGATGGCGCTCAAAAGTATTGATATCCTCGAACCGCTCTTTCCAGATCGATTTGCTGACCAGCGACGGCGGCAGGTGCTCACGCCTGAGAAGTTCCGAATGAACGCGGACGATTAGCACCTCTTCGTAGTAGGAACGATTGAAAATCCCGATGCGGCCCTGCTCTGGAACATACTTGGCGGTGCGCCACAAAAAATCATGATCGAGTTCCTCCACGGACGGCTGCTTGAACGAATAGACCTGGCATCCCTGCGGATTCACCCCGGACATCACGTGCTTGATCGCGCCGTCCTTGCCGGCTGCATCCATCGCCTGAAAAATCACCAGCACCGCCCATTGATTTTGCGCGTAGAGTTTTTCCTGCAACTCGACCAGGCGCTCGATGCCGCGCGTCAGCATCTCCTCGCCATGTTTCTCTGATTCGAAATGGGCAGTGTCTTTCGGGTCCCAGTCTTTCAGGCGAAACTTGCGCCCGTGATCTACCAGGTAGCGTTTTGCAAGATTCGGCAATTGGAAGCGCACTCCTTTAACTCGGCCCGCGATAAATCGAGCATGCGAATCGCATCACGCGCACATGCGTAGTCGATGGTTACACTACGGCGCGCACGCTAGTCGAGCGTGACGACTCTGAATTGACGCGCGTCCGGCGCGATACTGCTCACGCGAGACACATCCCGCCAAGAGCGCAAAGAGCCCGCCAGAGCGCCAGGCATCGCGTGCGGCCAGCAATTCCCGGCCACTCCGCTCGGCAAAGCAACCTGTTCATCTGAGCGATTCGCCTGAGCTGTACAGATTACGTACATTCTGTTGTTTTTCTGCACGTAATTTCAAGTCTAGACGCCGTACGATTCCATCCTTCGCGAAATTGCACCTTCTTGAAGCCTCATATTTGCATTTTTATTGTTTGGCATGTTGTGTGCGTTTCTTTTGATTTTCAAGATGCTAATTGAATCATCACCAACCACAGTTTTGCACCACAAGGAGGTTGCAAACCGAGATGAAAAGGCTGACGGGATTTTCTAAAGGTCAGATCTTCGTGTTGTATGCGGTCGCCATGACTGCTCTGCTCGGCGCCATCGCGCTCAGTACCGATGTCGGAGTCATGTACTACAACTGGGCGTCAATGCAGCGGGCGGTCGATGCGGCCGCGCTGGCGGGCGCAAACTATCTGCCGGAGGACACTTCAAACGCCACTGCTCAAGCTACCAACTATTCCACTATCAATGGTCTCGCGCCGGCTGAAATCGCTACCTCGTTCAACAGCCCGACCAACGACACCATAACCGTTACAGCGAGTCGCACCGTGCCGTACTACCTGGGCAAGGTTGTCGGTCTAACCGATCAGGTGGTTCAGGTATCAGCCAGCGCGCAGATTTCGGGCGGAATAAGTTGCCTCAATTGCGTCTCACTGGGGCCGACGTCGCAGCCGCCCCTTGGCAGCGGCACCGTGATTACCCCCTGCGTTACCTGTGGCTGGGACAGCACTGGAAGCGCACCCGCGAGCGCTCCATCGTCGCCAACCGAACACTGCCAGCTTATACCGATCGGTCTGGACAAGAGCGTGCTCTACCAAGGCCGCGGGACTTCGGTGGTGTTGCAGCAAGGTCGAATCTCACCGGGAAATTGGGATTTCCTTGAGTTGGGCGGCCCCGGCGGCAACGTCCTCAGAAACAATATCGCCTCCGGCTACCAGGGACCGATCGCTGCCGGGCAGTACATCTGGACCAAGACCGGGCAGAACGTCGGCCCTGCCAATCAAGGCTTCGATGATCGCATCGGCGCGACCTCGGGCGGCACGTGGCAGTCTCATGACGAGTCGGATCCCCGCGTGATCGTGATGCCGGTAGTCGATTGGACAACGGTGGGCAATGGCAGTTCGACCGTTGAGGTGCTGGGCTTTGCTCACATGTATCTCGAATCAAGCCTGGGCCACGGACAATTCCAGGCCTATTACATCGATGACCTGGTGCCGGACAGCCTGGTGTCGGCGACGCCACCGCCGGCCGGGTTCCGCGGCGCACGCGGCAATCCGGTACTGACCAGGTAGCGCACATCTGCCGGAGCAGGTTGCGTCCGTAATGCGGGCGCAACCTGCCTCTCGGAATCAGGAGCACGCTTCAAGCAATCGATCAAATACCCGATACTACAAATTTTCGCACCTGCGTCGGGGTATCTGCCACTTTTTTCTCGCCGGCGCGCTTCAGGTAAGCATACAGCGTCGTCCGCGATACCCCCAGGATTTTTGCAGCTTGCACCTTGTTGCCGTTCGCGGCTTCGACGGCCTCGCGGACGGCGTCTTCGCGCAGTTCCGCCAGGATGCCGTTGCTTGAACCGGTGGCTGATCCGAGCTTCTCAGGATGGCCGGGCCGGGTGGCGGAAGGAGCTTGGCCGGAGGATATCTCCCTGGGCAAGTCCCTGACCCGAATCTGGCGATGTTTGCCAAAAACGATCGCTCCTTCGATCACGTTCGCGAGCTCGCGCACGTTTCCGGGCCACGGATAGGCGGTCAAAACCGCTAGCGCTCTCGGCGAGACTCCTTCGACCCGCATCGAGCGCCGGACCTGCTGCCCAAACAGCGCGATGAAATGATCGACGAGGATCGGGATGTCTTCCGGCCGCGTCCGCAGCGGAGGTATCTCGAGCCGGCAGGCCTGCAGCCGGTAATACAGATCCTTCCGGAGCGCGCCCGCCGCGGCCGCTGCCTCCGGGTCAAGATTGGTCGAAGCAATCACGCTCGCATCGACTGGCATCTCACGGTTCCCACCCACCGGACGCGCGGCTTTTTCCTGCAGGACGCGAAGCAACTTGCTTTGTCCATCGACGCTCATTTCGGTTATTTCATCGAGGAACAAGGTGCCGCCGCTGGCTTCCTGGAAGAGGCCATGCTTGGCCGCGTTGGCGCCGCTGAACGCGCCTTTTACGTAGCCGAAGAGTTCGCTCTCGATGAGATCCTTCGGGATGGCGGCGCAATTCACTGCGATAAATGGACTGCCCGCGGGCCGCGACACTTCGTGGATCGCATGCGCCACCCACTCTTTGCCCGTGCCCGTCTCGCCCACGATCAACACGATCGCGCCCGACGCGGCGACCGATTCGATCCGGTCGTAGAGTTCGAACATGACCGCGCTTTTGCCGACCAAGCCGTGGAAGTTTCCGCCGGGCCTGCCCGGCGTGGCGGGCGCGTCGTCATCGAGCAAATGAATCCGTGGTTTCACCCGCACCGACCACCATTTGTGATACGACAGCTCGAGGCAGATTCCGGCGAAACGCACCAGTCGATCGAACACGGCAGCGATAGCGGTCGGCATTTTTTCAGGCCGCTCCTCCAACACCATCTGCCGCACGATTCCCCAGAACGAATCGGTGAAGGCCAGCAACGAGCCGAGTGGCACGGCTCTTCTCGCGGAAATCCTGCCGACCGATTCCACCTCGGCCTGGTACCCGGCGATGTTCTTTTGCAGCAGGTATCGGAGCGCGGCCGCGGGCGTGCGCGTCAACACGTCGTCGGCTTCTGTCTTTGGGATCGTCCGCAAGATGTCTGGGTGCTGCGCGACCCACTCGATCCAGCGATGGGTGAGTTCGTCGGCGCGCGACACCACGATTTCCAACACGGGCCGCAGATCGTCGAGGTCGCGGTCCGAAATCATGAAGCGTTCGCGCATGGTGAAAAATACTAGCAACTATGACTTTTTGTAGTCAAGAATGAACAAAGCGTAGTTCTCTGAGGAACTGAATTCGATCAAGGACCGGGTTCCGATCCGGCCAAAGCATCTGGCAGGAAGCTGCCCGCACCGATTGCGAGGCGGCGGGCAAGCAGCGAGGACGCCTTAGGCGCCAGGAAAAGTCACAAAATCTGTTGGCGCGCCCGGAGGGATTTGAACCCCCGTCCAGTCAAAGGATCACACCGCCGATCCGGCGGCTTGATCCTTTCTAATCTTCTCTACTTGGCGCGCAGGGGCCGACGGACCCGCCTTTACCGAGCAGTTTGCCGAGCTTCTGCACAGCCGGCAGTTCCTGGTTGAGCGCATCCTGTACGTCCATCAGCAGCCTTCTGCGGACCGCCGGAAGGTGCGGCATCGCGAGCAACGTATTGATCCGATCCTGGAAGCCCATAAGCTTGGTGTCGGCATCGCAGAAGCTTTTCAGCGGCGACATATCCAATGACGCGTTGTCCTCACTCCCCTGCTCCGCAGTGGTCGCGTCATCAGCGAGGCTGCCAAAAAAACTTCCGCCCGTCATGACCGATCCGTCGCCGAACGCGATGATTTCGTTAGCCAAGCCAGCCAGTTTCGGATCCTGCTTCATCCGCGCAGCCGCCTCTCGGACCTTTTGTACGGCGGGGAGGAGCATGCCGATCAGGATCGCGATGATCGCGATCACCACCAGGAGTTCGATTAATGTGAACCCTGGAGTGAAGCCCGTCCTACCTCGAACTGCTCGCAATGCTTTCATGACACGCCTCCTTTCTTTTGCAGAATGCCGCTGCTCGAATGGTTGGTAGCATTCGAGGCCAGCCCGCTGCAATCGAAAATGGCGCTGAGTTATTGGTGCGCCCTGAGGGATTTGAACCCCCGACCCTCAGATCCGTAGTCTGATGCTCTAATCCGCTGAGCTAAGGGCGCATCGGAGACTTAAGAAATTTTCACATCGCGCGCTCGCGAGCAAGCCGCCTCGCCGATCACTCCTGCGCGGTGGGAATCCACACCGTGACCGTGGTGCCCTCGCGCAGCTTGCTCTCGATCCGTAGCACGCCGTGATGCAACTGCACGATATGCTTCACGATCGCGAGGCCGAGGCCGGTGCCGCCAAGCTCGCGCGAGCGCGCATGATCGACGCGGTAGAATCGCTCGGTGAGGCGCGGGATGTCCGCGGCGGGGATGCCCTCGCCGGTGTCCGCCACCGAAAGCGCGATACCGTGCTTCTCGCCAGTTCCGTCGGTGAGCGGCGACGTGCGCGCCTCGAGTGTGACGCGGCCTTCGCGCGGTGTGTATTTGACCGCGTTGTCAATCAGGTTGAGCATCACCTGATGCATCCGGTCGCGATCGCCAGAAAATTTCGGCAGCGCCGGCGAGCTTTTGACGTCGAGCTTCACGCCGCGGCGCGCCGCCTGCTCCTGCATCAGCTCGGCCGCCTCGCTCAGCAACTGCGGCGCCTCGAGCGGCTCGAACTTGAGCGGCGTAAGTCCGCGCTCGAGGTCGGAGAGCGACACCAGATCGTCGATCAGCCGCGCGAGGCGGCGCGCCTGCCGCTCGATGATACCGAGGAAGCGGGTCGATGTTTCGGGGTCGTCCACCCCATGCACCAGCGTCTCGGCATAGCCGTAGAGAGCGCTTAGCGGCGTGCGCAGCTCGTGGGTTAGATTCGACATGAAATCGGCGCGCTGCGTTTCGTAAGACTTGAGCTGTGTGATGTCGTGGAAGACGAACACCCAGGCGGCGCCGCGCGAGATGCGGATCGGCGCGGCGCTGGCGCTGACGTAAAGCGGCGCCGGATTCTGGATCAGGATTTCGGCGTTGATGACGCGATTGTCCGCTAGCCGCATCGAGCGGCCGACGAATTCCTGCAAGCGCGGATCGCGGCATAGCTCGACGAACGGCCGATCGCGATAGTCGGTTTCCGCGCCGAGCGCGAAAATCCGCCGCGACGCGCCGTTCAGCAGGATCACCTGGCCGCGCGCGCCGGTCACGACCACCGCTTCGGTCATGCTGCGGAGAATCGCCTCGAATTCGTCGCGCTGCTCGGCGAGCGAATCGTTTTCGCCGACGATCGAATCGGCGGCGTCGAGCAATCGGCGCTCGGCGCGGCCGGTGACTTCGCGCTCATCGGCGGGAAAATGCGGCGGCGGACGCCGTTCGTTCAATGCGGTGGCGACGGCTTCCAATCGTTCCGCGCGCCGGGTGATCGCGCGCGAAAACGTGGTAGCCATAAATCCGCTAACTAGTATTCCAATGACTATTACTGTGACTACCCAGAACCGCGTAACTGCGCCAGTACTGGCTAGTACAGTTAGTAATATGGCCGCCGGCGCGAGCCCGGCCACGATCGCGGCGAAAAGACGAAGCGTGAATGATCTAGCCAAGCGCCTCGGGATTGAAGCGATAGCCAACGCTACGCACAGTGAGAATCAATTCGGGATTCGCGTCGTCGCGCTCGATATGCTGCCGCAGGCGGCGAACATGCACGTCAACCGTGCGCGGCTCGACGAAGGTGTCGCGGCCCCAGACCATGTCGAGCAATTGCTCGCGGGTGTAAACGCGCAGCGGATGCTGCACGAAGAAACGCAGCAATTCGAATTCGCGGAGCGCGAGTTCGCGCCGAACGCCATCGACGAACACCTGGTAAGTGTCAAAATCCATGCGCAGACGGCCGCGCTCGTAAGCGCCCGCCGATTCGGTGTTCGACGACGGATTCGCGCGGCGCAGCAAGGCTTTTACGCGCGCGATCAGTTCGCGCGGGCTGAACGGCTTGACGACGTAATCGTCGGCGCCCATCTCGAGCCCGATGACCTTGTCCACCTCGGCGCCCTTGGCGGTGACGATCAGAATCGGCAGGTTCGCGGTTTCCGATCCATTGCGCATCTGGCGGCAAATTTCCAGCCCCGGCATCCCGGGCAGCATCAGGTCGAGCACCATCAGATCGGGCGCACGGCGGCGGACACGCTCGAGCGCCTGCAGACCGTCGGCGGCTTCCTCGACGATGAAGCCCTCCTGCGCCAGGTTGTAGCGAATCAGTTCGCGGATGTCCGAATCGTCCTCGACGATCAGCACCCGGTAGCGGATTCCCCTTTGCGCATCGCTCACGGCATTAATCACTTGACTCGATTGATTCATGGCAACTCCTCTCCACCACCCGATTCATGCCCGCGCTTCTTCGATTCCATGTGGCGAATCATCTCGCCCTTGACCATGTAGGTAACCATCTCTGCGATGTTGGTAGCGTGATCGGCTATTCGCTCAAGGTACTTCGAAACGAACAGCAGGCGGGTCGCGGACGCGATCGTGTGCGGATCCTCGGCCATGTAGCTCAGCAGTTCGCGATAGACCTGATAGTTCAGCACATCTACTTCGTCATCGCGCGCGATCACCTGGTCGGCGAGGTCGGTGTCGCCACGCATAAAGGCGTCGATACAGTCCTTGACCATCGTCTGCGCGATTGCCGCCATCCGCGGCAAATCGATGTAGGGCTTGAGTTGCGGAACTTCGTTAAGTTCGAGAGCCCGTTCGCAAATGTTGACCGCATTGTCGCCGATACGTTCGAGATCGGTCGTGATTTTGAGGCCGGTAGTGATAAAGCGCAGGTCGCTGGCGGTGGGTTGATGCAGCGCGAGCAGCCGGATGCATTGCTCGTCGTTGTCGGTGTCCATCAGGTTCACTTCGTCGTCGCGCAGGATCACTTCATGGGCGTGATCGCTATCGCGGCCGACCAGCGCTTCCATCGCTTCCGCGATTTGCCGTTCCACCAAGCCGCCCATTTTGAGCAGGCCGGCGCGCAAGCCGCGCAGATCTTCTTCGTACTGCCGGTTGGTATGCTGCGGCTGTGTGCTTTCCATACTCGCCTCCGCGGAAATCAGCCGAATCGACCCGTGATGTAATCTTCCGTCTCGCGCTTGGTCGGATTGGTAAATATCTGCTTGGTCTCGCCGTATTCGACCAGACTTCCGGTGTACATAAATGCGGTTTTGTCGGACGTTCGTGCGGCTTGCTGCATGTTGTGCGTCACGATGATGATAGTGTACGCCGACTTTAATTCCAGCAATAGTTCTTCGATGCGCGCGGTCGAAATCGGATCGAGCGCGGAGCACGGTTCATCCATCAGGATCACTTCGGGTTTAACCGCCAGAGCGCGCGCTACGCAGAGCCGCTGCTGCTGTCCTCCGGATAGGCTCGAGCCGGGCCGCCGCAAACGATCCTTTACTTCTTCCCACAGCGCGGCCTGGCGGAGGCTCCGCTCGACGACCGCGTCGCGCTCCGCGGTGCTGATTCTCACGCCGTTGAGCGTCAAGCCGGCCGCGACGTTGTCTTCGATCGACATCGTTGGAAACGGCGTCGGCTTCTGAAAGACCATCCCGATGCGGCGGCGAATCTGCACCGGATCGACGTCCTCGTCGTAGATGTTATTGCCGTCGAGCAGGACTTCGCCGGTGGCGCGCGCGCCGGGCACGACTTCGTGCATCCGATTGAGGCATCGCACAAGCGTCGATTTGCCGCATCCTGACGGCCCGATAATCGCGGCGATCCGATTCTCCTCGAACGTCAGACTCACGTTGCGCACGGCATGATTCTGACCGAAGTAGGCGTTGAGATTCTTGACGACCAGCTTGTCGGCCATGACTACCTTGGCGTCTTCGTCCCGCCGCCGGTGACCCATCGCACGCCCAGTTCGAGCGTCAGGATTATCCCGGTCAGAACCACCGCGCCGGCCCACGCCTGCCGCTGCCAATCCTGAAACGGCGAGATAGCGTAGGTATAGACTTGCACCGTGAGCGTGTTGATCGGATGAAAGAGCGAAGTGGACCAGAAACGATTGCCGAAGGCGGTAAAGAGCAACGGCGCGGTCTCGCCGGCGACGCGCGCGATCGCGAGAATCACGCCGGTCGCGATGCCGGAGAGCGCGGTGCGCGCGACGACTGATAACGTCGTGCGCCAGTTCGGAACGCCCAGCGCGAGCGACGCCTCGCGCAGTTCCGGCGGCACCAGCAGGACCATTTCTTCGGTGGTGCGCGCGACCAATGGCACCATCATCGCTGCGAGCGCGACGCTGCCCGCCAGCGCGGAGAATCCGCCGAAGGGACGGACGACGATCGCATACGCGAAGATGCCAATCACGATCGACGGCACGCCCATCAGCACATCGGCCGAAAAGCGGACCCAGTTGGTGAACTGCCTCGCGCGATTAGCGGCCAGATAGAGCCCCGCACCGACTCCGATCGGCACGCCCATCAGCGACGCGATCCCGACCACCTCGAGCGTGCCGACGATCGCGTTGGCCATCCCGCCGCCCTTCTCGCCGACCGGTGCGGGCATATGCGTGAAGAACGCCCAGTTCAAGCTGCTGAAGCCCTTGAAGAGCAGGTAGCCGAGCACCAGGAAGAGCGGAATCAGCGTAAGGATCGTCGCGCCGACCGTGATCGCCATCATGCTATCGCTTTTGAATTTGCGATAGCGGTAGCTGGTTTCACCGTGAAGAATACTGACGCCGGCCGCCATTATTTACCCGTCTCGTGGTAGCGGCGTTGCTGCACGCCGAGCACCAATGCGCGCGCGACGACATTGAGCGCGATGCATAGAATCAGCAGCACCAGGCCCAGCTCGATCAGCGCCGCGACGTACATGTCGGAAGTCGCCTCGGCGAATTCGTTTGCAATCACGCTCGCGAGCGTGGCCGAAGGCTTGAACAGCGACGCGGAAATCTGCGCCGAGTTGCCGATCACCATCGCGACTGCGATCGTCTCGCCGAGCGCGCGCCCCAGGCCGACGATGATCGCGCCGATCACTCCGGTCATGCCGTAGGGAATCACCGCGGTCCGCACCATCTCCCACTTGGTGGCGCCCAATGCGAGCGCGGCTTCGCGCTGCGATTGCGGGACGACTCGAAACACGTCGGTGCAGACTGACGAGATGTACGGGATAATCATGATCGCGAGGATCATTCCGGCTGAGAGCATCCCGACCGCGACTTTCGGCCCCTGGAAGAACGGCAGAAACCCGAGCCACGCCGCGAGCGGCGGCTCGACGTGATCGCGCAGCCACGGACCCATCACGAACACCGCCCACAGACCGTAAACGACGCTCGGTATCGCGGCGAGCAAATCGACCAGGAAGCCAAGGCGATGACCAAGCCATTCGGGCGCCATCTCGCTGAGGCATAGCGCGACGCCGAGGCTCAGCGGCACCGCGACGATCAGCGCGATGAACGACGAAACGAAGGTGCCGTAGATGAATGGCAGTGCGCCGTATTGTTCGTTGACCGGATCCCAATCGGTGCTGACCAGGAAGTGCAAGCCGAACTGGCGAATCGCGGGGTAGCTGTCGTAGATCAGCGCGATCGTGAGGCCGGCCAGCAGCAGCAGGATCGACAGCGCGAGCGAAAACGTCGTCAGATTGAAAATTCGATCGCCAATGAGCCGCGGGCCTTCGTGAGGCTTGGCGCGCTCGCGCCTGACGACGGCCACCGGCGATGCAACCGAACTTTCCAGCTCTGACAAGTTCTGTCGGTCCTTCCGAATTTGCGGATTCTCCCCTTCGGGGTCACCACCGTATCGCAGCGGCTGGTTCATCCGTCGCAAAGAATTCTAACGATGAATTGTTGCGGGAATGTTACGGCGACTGTAATTCGTGGTGAAGCTGCGAATGTTCGGCGAAAACGCGCGACTGATTTAACGGTTTTCTCAGCTAATCAACGCTCGATTCACGCTTTCGTTATTCTTTCAACGCCGCCCATGTAAGGCCGCAATATCTCGGGAATCGTCACGCTGCCATCTTCGTTCTGATAGTTCTCGAGAATCGCGATGACCGTGCGCGGCAACGCCAATCCCGATCCGTTCAGCGTATGCACCAATTCCAGCTTGCCGCCCTTCGAGCTTCTATATCTGATGCGCGCGCGCCGCGCCTGAAAATCGGTGCAATTCGAGATCGAACTGACTTCGAGCCATTCGCCGCATCCCGGCGCCCACATCTCGAGGTCGTAAGTCACGGCGCTCGCAAAACTTAAGTCGGCGGTGCATAGCTCGACCACGCGGAACGGAATCTTGAGCCGCCGGCATATCTCGGCGGCGTTATCCACCATCTTGTTGAATTCGTCGTCAGAAGTTTCGGGCTTCACCAGTTTGACCATCTCGACCTTGTCGAACTGATGACCCCGCTTGATTCCGCGCACGTCGCGGCCCGCCGACATCTTCTCGCGCCGGAAGCACGGCGTGTACGCGGTCAGATAGATCGGCAAGCGGCTCTCGTCGAGGACTTCATTCCGATGAAGGCTGGTCAGCGGAACCTCGGCGGTCGGGATAAACCAGAAATCATCCTCGGCGTCGTGGTACATCGTGTCGGCATTCTTCGGCAGATGGCCAGTGCTGGTCGCCGTTTCGGTGTTGACCATCAACGGTGGAATCACTTCGAGGTAGCCCTGCTCGATAGTCTTGAGATCGAGCATCCATGCGATCAGCGCGCGCTGGAGACGAGCGCCGAGCCCCATCAACACGTAGAAACGCGTGCCGGACAATTTCACGCCGCGATCGAAATCGATGATCCCGAGCTTTTCGCCAAGCTCCCAGTGTGGCAGCGGCTTGAACGAGGTGAACTCGGAGGGTGTCCCCTCGGTGCGGAGCACGCGATTGTCCGCCTCGCTCGCGCCGACCACTACGTACGGCCGCGGGATATTCGGCAACACCATCGCGAGCCGTTCGACCTCGCGCTCGGCCAGCGCGAGTTGCGCCGCTGCGAGCGTGATCGGATTGTTGCTGTTAATCGCAGCCGCCGCTTCGACCGCGTTGGCCAGCACGCTCGCGCGATCCTCGTCGGCCTCCTCCTGGCGAATCTGCGCGATCGCTGCCGCCCGCTCCTCCGGTGGCAGCTTGCCAATCTCCCGCGACCGGCGTTTGCGATCCGCGCGCATCTCATCGACGTTTGCCTGCAGCTTGCGCCGCACCGCGTCGGCCTCGAGCACGCTATCGACTTCCGCCGGATCGATACATCGCTTGGCGAGTTCAGCCTTGATGAAATCGGGTTTATCGCGAATCAGCTTTATGTCGAGCATTCAGAAAGCGTTCCTCAAAATTTCGATTCCAAAGCGCGCACCGGACGCGTCCACCGCCACGATATCGAATCGCATCGCGCGTTCGCCGACGCGATATTGAATCGCGAACGCCTCGCCGGCGCGCCGCAACCGAGACTGCTTGCGCTCATCGACCGCCTCTTCCGGCGCGCCCGCGCCGAAACTGCGCCTGGTTTTCACTTCGACAAAAACCAGCGTGTCACCGTCCATCGCGACGAGATCGATTTCTGCGCCGGCAGCGCGGAAATTTCGCGCAACAATTCGGTAGCCGTGTCGCTTGAGATGATTTTCCGCGGCCCGCTCGCCACGCGCACCGAGCGGCATGGGCCTCGTCAGCGACTGCGTCCAATCGAGCAATCGCGTCCACAGCGTGCGACGCGCCGCACGGCTCCGCTTCATCTTATTCGCGTCCCCCCGGTCGCGCGAGATAGCGATCGATTCCCCACTCACGAAGGTAGAAGGCGGCGCATCGGCGCGCAAGCGATTCATCGGCGGCCGGCGACTGACTTGAACTTCGGAGAATGTTACGATTTCGGCGGATCAGGAAATCAAGGAATCCGCTCGAATGGCTGAAAGCACCCGCATCACGCTCGAACAGGTAAGACACGTGGCGCGCCTCGCGCGGCTCGAATTGTCGAGCATCGAGGAGGAACGATTGCGCGCCGACATGGATGAGATGCTCGCTTACGTCGCCAAGCTGAACGAACTGGATACCGCCGACGTGCCGCCGACCGCGCAGGTCGGCGAGGCCGGCACTCCGATGCGCGACGACGAAGTGACTAGCGCGCCGGCCGCCGAACAGATGCTCGCGAATGCGCCGTCGCGCGAGCGCGATTATTTCAAAGTGCCGAAAATAATTGAATAGGCGTTCGCGCGAGAGAGATGAGACTGTTTTGTCGATGCATTCAGAATTGAACAAACTAACGATCGCAGACGCGGCGGCGATGCTCCGCAAGGGCGAGGTCACCTCGCTCGAGTTGACGCGCGCTTGCCTCGATCGGATCAAGGCGATTGAGCCCAGGCTCAACGCGTTCATCACGGTTTGCGAAAATGAAGCGATCGAGCAGGCGCATGCGGCCGACCAGCGCCTCAAATCTGGCGACGCGCCCGCGCTCTGCGGAATCCCGCTCGGCATCAAGGACATCTACGCGACGAAAGGAGTGCTGACTACTTGCGCGTCGCGAATCCTGGGCAATTTCGTGCCGCCGTTCGACGCGACCGTGATCGCGAAGTTGCGCGCCGAGGGCGCCGTGTTCGTCGGAAAAACGAACATGGACGAATTCGCGATGGGCTCCTCGACCGAAAATTCGGCCTTTGGCCCGACGCTCAATCCGCATGATCTCGAGCGCGTGGCCGGCGGCTCGTCGGGCGGGTCGGCGGCGGCGGTCGCGGCGCACGAATGCCTCGGCTCGCTCGGCACCGACACCGGCGGATCGATTCGCGAGCCCGCTTCGTTTTGCGGCGTGGTCGGAATCAAGCCGACGTACAGCCGCGTCAGCCGCTACGGCGTGATCGCGTATGCGTCGTCGCTCGATCAGGTTGGTCCGTTCGCGAAATCGGTGCGCGACGCGGCGATAATCCTGCGCACGCTGGCCGGCAAGGATCCCAACGATTCGACTTGCTCGGCGCGCGCCGTTCCGGATTACGAACAGGCGCTCACTGGCGACGTGAAGGGACTCAGAATCGGGGTGCCGAAGGAATATTTCGTCGAAGGGATGCAGCCGGAAGTCGAGAAATCGGTGCGCGCGGCGATCAAGAATTTCGAATCGCTCGGCGCGACGACGGTCGAAGTATCGCTGCCGCATAGCAGCTACGCGATCGCGGCGTATTACCTGGTCGCGACGGCCGAAGCGAGCGCGAATCTCGCGCGTTATGACGGCATCCGCTACGGCCTTCGCGTCAAGGCCGAGGATCATATCGATTTGTACAATCAAACACGGGCGGAAGGATTTGGCGCGGAAGTGAAGCGTCGAATCATGCTCGGGACGTTCGCACTATCGGCGGGCTACTACGACGCATACTATTTGAAGGGCCAGAAAGTCCGCACGCTTATTCGGCGCGATTTCGACCGCGCATTCGAGAAATGCGATCTGATCGTGACTCCGGTCGCGCCGACGACCGCATTCAAGCTCGGCGAAAAAATGAACGACCCGCTCACGATGTACCTGCCCGACATCTTCACCATCTCGGTGAACCTGGCCGGCTTGCCCGGGATGTCGATGCCGTGCGGCTACGATGAAAACAATCTGCCGATTGGCGTGCAGCTAATCGGGCCGCCATTCAGCGAGGAAGCGATTTTGCGCGCGGGTGACGCGCTGGAACGAATGGGGACTTTTGCGCCGCGCGGAATCGCGGTTTGACGATTGCCATGAATATCGAAGCCTACGAAGCGATTATCGGACTCGAAGTCCATACCCATCTGCTGACTCTGTCGAAGCTTTTCTGCGGATGCTCGACGCGGTTCGGCGCGGGTCCGAATGCCAACGTGTGTCCGCGTTGCATGGGGATGCCCGGGGTGTTGCCGGTACTCAATCGCCGCGTGGTGGAATTAGCTATTCGCACCGGACTGGCTACTCACTGCACAATCGCGCCCTACTCTATTTTCGATCGAAAGAGCTATTTCTACCCCGACCTGCCGAAAGGCTATCAGATTACTCAGTATGAAACTCCGATCTGCAAAGGTGGCTATATTGACTTGCCGTCCGACGGCGACGGGCAGCCGCGGCGAATCAGGCTGACGCGAATCCATATCGAGGAAGACGCCGGCAAAAATATTCATGCGGCCGGCGCCAGCCTGATCGATTTCAATCGCTCTGGAGTGCCGCTGATCGAAATCGTGAGCGAGCCCGACCTGCGGTCGTCCGCCGACGCGGGCGCGTATCTGCGCCAACTGCGCGCGATCCTGCGCTATGTCGATGCGTCCGACGGCAAGATGGAGGAAGGTAGCTTTCGCTGCGATTGCAACGTCTCGGTGCGGAAGCGTGGTGCAACTGAATTCGGCACGCGGACTGAAATCAAGAATCTCAACTCGTTCCGCTTCGTCGAAAATGCAATCGATCACGAAGTCGCGCGCCAAATTGAGATTCTCGAAGCGGGCGGCAGAGTACCGCAGGAAACTCTCTTGTGGGATCCGGCCCGCAACGAGACCCGCCTGATGCGATCGAAAGAGTATGCGAATGACTATCGCTATTTTCCCGAGCCAGACTTGCCGCCGCTGATCGTCGAGGATGCGATGGTCGAGCAGATTCGCGCCACGATGCCCGAATTGCCGGCCGATCGCCGCGCTCGCTACGTCCGCGAGCTGTCGCTCACGGACTACGAGGCCGGCGTGCTCACCTCGGATCGCGACGTTGCTGATTATTTCGAGGCGACGTTGCCAGGACTTAAAAATCGCAAGGCCGCGGCGAACTGGGTAATGACCGAAGTACTCAGAGTGGTGCGCGAGTCGGGCAAATCGATCAATGACGCGGCGCCGCTCGCGGCCGAAATCGGCGCGCTGCTGCGCATGGTCGAAGATCAGAAAATCAGCTTCAACGCGGCCAAAACCGCGTTCGCCGCGATGGTGAAATCCGGCAAGAGCGCCGACACGACAGTCGCGGAACTCGGCCTTGCGCAGGTATCGGATGAAAGCGCGATCGCGGCGGCGTGCGAAAAAATAATCGCCGCGGAACCCGCCAAGCTCGCCGAGTATCGCGCCGGGCGCGACAAGTTATTCGGATTCTTTGTCGGCCAGGTGATGAAAGCGATGGGCGGCAAGGCCAATCCCAAAGTGATCAACGATATCCTGAAACAGAAGCTCGCCGGCTGATTTCCTCAGTTCAGTCCGAAGGCGCGCGCCGGATTGTCCCACAAAATCTTGCGCTTGCTCGCGTCAGGGATCGGTTGCTTCAGTACCGCGTCGATACCCCACGGAAAAGTTCCATCCGGATGCGGATAGTCAGTATCCCACAGGAAGTTGTCATCGCCGACTATGTCTATTGCAGCTTTCATAGTCGGTTCGTCGCCGCGGAACGCGACGAAGAAGTTGTTTTTGAAATACTCAGTTGGCCGTTTGGTCAAATACTCATGTTCGGCGTTGCCGCTAAAGTTCCAATGCTGTTCCATCCGCTGCAGCCAATATGGAACCCACCCTCCGTCGGCCTCAACCTGTACTACTTTCAGCTTGGGATATTTTTCGATGACGCCATACCAAATGAGGCCCACCATCGCGGCCATCGCTTCGAAGGGATGCGACAGGATGTGGCCGGAGACGTGGGTATCCATGCGGTCGCCGAAAGATTCGACCGAAGCCGATGCGGAGTCGTGAGTCGAAATCGGACGGCCGAGCTTTTCGACCTCGGCCCAGAGCGGCAGATAGTCGTCATGAAAAAGCGCGCGCCCTCGCACCGGATTGGGACGAACATAAAAGCTGACCGCGCCGTTTTTTGCAGTCCGATGCGCTTCCTTGATGGCTTCCTCGACGTCCTGCATCGGTAGAATCGAGGCAAATTTGACGCGCCCGTTGGTCTTCGAGCAGAAATCCGCGCTCCAATCGTTGTAGGCGGCGCAGCAAGCGGCGAGCAGTTTGGGATCGCGGAATTCGCGGCCCATCATCTGGCCGGCGGCGGTAGGATAGACGATCTGCACGTCCACACCCTGCTCGTCCATGTCCATCAAGCGGCTTTCAGGACTGAACCCGGTTTTGGCGGCGCGCTCGAAGCGTTTCATCGCGCGGCGGACCGACTCGAGGAAAGCCGGCGCCGCCATCGGGTACTTCCCCTTTTCGCGGGTGAACGGTTCGCCTTCGACCAGGAAAGTGCGGCGTCCCGATTCCGCGGCGATACCCAATCGCGGGGCCTGAGATTTGTATTTTTCATCGATATACTTCTCGAATACGTACTCAGGTTCCATCAAGTGAGTATCCGCATCGACGATCCTGTATCCGTCTTTCATGTATTTGCTCCGTACTAGTTTAGAATCCTACTGACTATCAAGTTGCTAATCGGGAATTATCAATGCCTTGACGCCGCGACGCTCGCGAAGCAGCGAAAAAGCTTCTAATCCGCGCGAGATGCCGTAGCGATGCGTGATCATCGGGCGAAGATCGATCGCGCCCGACGACACCATCGCAATCGCGCGGCGCCAGGTCTCGGGCGTGCGGATGCGCGAGTTGATGATCGTCACGCCGTGAAAGAACAGCGCGCGCAGTTCGGCCGAGCTGACGTCGCGCGCGGGCCATCCGACTTCGATCAACTGGCCGCCGCGGCGCAACAATTCGCGCGGCGAATCGATCATGCCGCATGCGTCGAAGACCACGTCGGCGCCGTCGGCAGGCATCATCGCGCGCACCTGCTCGATCCAGTCGGCCGCGCCGGTAGCGACCGTCTTGAAACCCATCTCGCGCGCCAGGTCCAGCCGCGTGCGATCTTCGGCGAGACCCGTGATCACGATCGACGTGACGCCGAGCGCGCGCGCGGAGAGCGCGATACTGAGTCCGATCGGCCCGGGACCTTCGATCACCGCGCTATCTCCGGGCATCAGGCAGGATTGCTCGACGGCGTGCAGCCCGGTGCCGAACATCTCGAGCAGCGCGGCCTGCTCCATGTCCATCGTTTTAGGAACGAGATGCGCGTTGCCGGTCGGCGCGATCGTGAATTCAGCGAATGCACCCGAAAGCGTGGTCGGCGACGCGCACAAGTGGAAGCGGCCGGCGCGGCACGGACCGCATCGCCCGCAATGCCCGAACGGATCGAGCGCGACGCGGTCGCCGACCTTGAAGCCGCTCACGCCGATGCCAAGTTCGACAACTTCGCCGGCGGGCTCGTGCCCCAGCACGAACGGAATGCGCGCGACCATCCGGTTCGCGCCGAGTTCCCAATCGACGATGTGCAGGTCGGAGCCGCAAACGCCGCACGCGCCGACGCGGACGAGGAGTTCGCCCTCGCCGACTTCAGGAATTGGAGTATCGATCACTTCGACGCCGGGCGCGGGACTGGTCTTCGCGATTGCTTTCATTTGATGGTTCTCTCGGTCTTCAATACGACTTGGAAGCGTTCGGCGTCAACGCGAGAGACCCGGACGCCGGCGAGCTACTGCCAATGCCGCGTCGACGCGCCGCGATAACGCATGCGCGGACGAATCAATCGGTTGTCGGAGTATTGTTCGAGCGCGTGCGCGATCCATCCCGACGCGCGGCCGATCGCGAAGATCGCGGCGGGCAGTGATTGCTGGAACCCGAGCATCCGCGCGCATACGGTCAGATAAAAATCGAGATTGGGCCGGAGCTGATCGCGCTTCCACACGGCGGCCTCGACCTTGAGTGCAGTTTCGAACAGGCGGCGTCCGCGCTGTCGAGCGATCGAGCGCGCGACTTCGCGCAACAGTACGGCGCGCGGATCGCCGTCGGGATAGATCGCGTGACCGAAGCCGGGCGCCAGGCGATGCTCGCGCGTGAACCCGGCGAGGCATTCGTCGACGCGCGCGCCCGACTCGAGTTCGGTGAACATCGCTTCGATCCGATCGCAGGCGCCGCCATGGATCGGCCCCGAGAGCGAGCACAAAGCGGCGAGCACGGAAGCAAACAAATCCGCGCCGGTGCTCGCGACCACGCGCGCGGCGAAGGTCGAAGCGTTGAGTTCGTGCTCGGCGCAGGCGATCAGCACGCGATCGAGCGCCGCGACTTCCCATTCCATGCCAGTAGATGAGGACACCAGCCCCAGCAGGCGTCCGGCCATCCCGGTTCCGCGCGGCGTGCTTCCCGTTGGCGGATTGCCGAGCGCGAGCGGCAACTGGCTGATGATCAATTTCGCGCGATCGATTCGAGTGCGCGGCGGCTGCCGGCGATCCCACGCCGCGAGACTCGGCATCACCGCGGCGATTCGCAAGAGCGGCGGCGCGTCCTCGCCGGTGGCGCTGAGTGCGGCGGCAACCGAGGGCGGCATCTGCGCTCCTTCGATTTCAGCGCGCAGCGCGGCGATCTCCTCGGCCACGGGACGCTCGCCGCTCCACAGCAGCAGGCATACTTCCTCGAACGACCCACGCTCGACGACCTCTTCGATCGGATAGCCGCGATAACTCAGCTTGTCGTCGATAATCGAACTGACGGCGGATTCGGCGACGATTACGCCGGGCGCGCCGTCCTCGACGTTGCGCGGCTGGGCGACGGTGACCCAGCTCGACGCGGCGGGCAGGCTGCGGCCGCGGCGGCCGCGCTCGGTCGAGACGACGCCGCGCAGCGCTTCGATATCGGCGCGGCGATAGAGCGCCTGGCGGCCGACTTTGCGGCGATAGCTTTTCAGCCAGCCGCGGCTGACGTAGGCGTAGAGCGTGCCGAGCTTGACGCCGAGGTGTTTCGCGGCTTCGGTGGCAGTCAGCATCGGGGCGCGGTCGGTTTTGCGAATCGCCACGTCGAAATCACGCCATGCGCGACGGGCAGTCGTCAAGGCATCGTCAACATATCAACTTGCGTCAAGATACGAGCAGTTATATACAGTCAAGTTCAAGGCAGGCGCATCCGGATGGGTTCGGCTGAAGTTCGATTCAAGGAGCTGCGCGCCGATTTCGGCAAAACGGCTGAGGACTACGGACGGCATCGCGCCGGATTTCCCGACGAATTCTTCGAGCGGCTCGCCTCGATGGGGATCGTGCGAGCCGGGATGCGCGCGCTGGATCTCGGCACCGGGACCGGCACTATCGCGCGCGGACTAGCGCTTCGCGGATGCGAAGTGACCGCGCTCGATCGATCGGAACCGCTGATGGAGCAGGCGCGCGAGCTCGATCGCGAGGCTGGCGTCGTCGTAAATTACGTCGTCGCGGCGGCCGAAGAAACTGGTCTCCCTGCCGCGAGCTTCGATGTGGTCACAGCGGGGCAATGCTGGCATTGGTTCGATCGTCCGCGCGCGGCCGCCGAAGCGCGGCGTCTGCTGAAACCGGGCGGAAGATTGGTGATCGGGCATTTCGACTGGATTCCAATTCCGGGCAACATGGTCGATGCGACCGAAAAACTGATCGAGAAGCACAATCCAAAGTGGAAGCTCGGCGGCGGAGTCGGGATTTATCCGCAATGGATGGCGGGCCTCGCGCAGGCGGGATTCAAAAATCTCGAGACATTCTCGTTCGATATCGATGCGATTTACACGCACGAGGCGTGGCGCGGCAGGATTCGCGCGAGCGCGGGCGTGGGCGCGAGCCTGACGCCGGAGGCGGTCGCGGCGTTCGACGACGAGTTGCGCGCGATGCTGAACGATCGATTTGCGGAAGACCCGATGCGCGTGCCGCATCGAGTGTTCGCGGCGATCGGCACCGCGCCCTGAAAATTAAGAGGTTAAACGCGCGCGGGCTTGATCACGTCGCGCATCGCCTCGGAATAACTGTGCTCGACCAGCGCGCGCTCGAAAAGCGGATCGCTTTTTAGCGCGTCGTGCAGGCGCGGCAAGTTGTAATGCGGCACCGCAGGATAAAGGTGATGCTCGAGATGATAACTGACGTGATGCGGATTCAACATGAAGCGCAGCACGGGATTGCGCGAGACGATCGTGCGCGCGTTGCGAAGACCGTCATGAGCGTCGGGCACTGCGGCATGCTCGAGCACTCCGCGGATGCGCAGAATCACCTGATAGACCACGAGTAACGGCACGATCCAAAGCGCGATGAAGGCGAACCCGTAGCCGAGGTAAAAGAGCGCGGCGACGAAGGCGGCGACTGCGATGCGCCGCGCGAGGACATCGATGGTGACACGGCGGTAGAGGTTTCTGAGCGTGAGGCGTTTGCGTCCGTCCTGCACGTCGAGGTAGCCGCGCATCACGAGCGACGACTCTCCGGTAGCGTCGCGAATCAATTTGCGGCGGAAACTTTCCCAGGTGACGGGATAGCCGCGCGAGAGCGAAAGATCGGGATCGCGATCAGTCAGCAGATAGCGATGATGGCGCAGGTGGACCTTGCGATACGCGTAGAGATTGCTGGCGATCGGAAAGGCGCATAGCCACTGGCCGACGAAATCGTTGAGCGCGCGATTTTCGAGCATCCTGAAGTGAGCGGCGTCGTGCATCAGGACGGCGAGCGCGTGCTGGGAGCGGCCGACGACGATCGCCGCGGCAATCCATACGATGAAGCTGTGACTCCAGAGCGCGGCGGCGATCGAGGCTGCGATCAAGGTCCAGGTAGCGGCAACAGACGCGAGCGCGCGTACCGCGTCGAGCGCGTAAAGCTCCTTGAGCGCGCCCGGCTTGATGCGCATCGCGTGGCTTTCGCGCTCGGAGCTTTCGTCGCGCTGCTCTTCTTCGTCGGTCCAGAGTTCGGGGTCGGCACCCTTGGAGATCATTTGAACTGATCCTGAATGAAACGATCCCGATGGTCAAATGTTGCGAACGCCGCGCGGCTTTTGACAGGACGCATACAGCTTTGGCTATAGTCGCGAACAGCGATCTGCTGATGCGATATCGATGAGAGAGGTATTTCGATGGATTTTGGCACCCTGATTTTCACCAAGCCGGAGCGCGCGATCACCGAGGTCAAGTTCGCCGAGGAACGCGGCTTCACGCACGCCTGGATACCCGATTCGCACATGATCTGGGGCGATACCTACGCGTGCATGGCGCTGGCGGCGGTCAATACGAAATCGATCAAGCTCGGAACCGGCGTCGCGATCGCATCGAATCGCATCGCACCGGTGACGGCGCATTCGATCGCGACGATCAATCAGCTCGCGCCGGGGCGCACGATCCTGGGTTTCGGCACGGGGCATACGGGGCGCCGCGTGATGGGACTGCCGCCGGTCAAGCAAAGCGATTTTCGCGAGCAGGTGCGCGTGATCCACGATCTCCTGCACGAGGGCGAGGCGACCTACAACACCGAGGGGCTGAGCCGCAAGATTCGTTTTTTGAATCGCGATCGCCGCTTCATCAACATTGACGATCGCATTCCATTCTACATCGCGGCGAATGGGCCGAAGACGCTCGCGCTCGCGGGTGAGTTTGGCGACGGCGTGATCACCACTGGCATCACCGACACGCAGCGAATCGCGAACGTGCGGCGGCACGTGGAAGCCGGCGCCTCGAAGGTCGGACGCAAGGCGGACAAGATGCCGATCGTATCGCTGACCCACGTATGCGTGCTGCGGCCGGGCGAGAAGCTCGATTCGCCGCGCGTGAAGGCGATGACCGGTCATTGGGTGATGGCGAGTTTTCATGCGATCGCCGCGGGCTACGCGGGACGCGACTATCTGCCGGCGACGGTGAAGGCGGTTTACGACGAGTACGAGAAATACGTCGCAAACATGAAGACGCCGGCATCCGAGCGATACCTGGAATTGCACGTGGGGCATTGCGCATTCGTGGCGCCGGAAGAGATGCGCTTCGTCACGCCGGAGACGATCGCGGCGAGCACGATAATCGGGCCACGCGAGGAGGTCGTCGAGCGGCTGCGAGAGTTGGAGCGCGCGGGACTGACGCAGGTGTTCGTCAATCCGCCGATGGACGGCTTCAACGACAGCATCGACGAGATCTCTCGCGACGTAATCGCAAGGATGTAGGAGGGAGCAGAAAAAAGGGTAGGAGTTCGAAACCCCTCACGGGTTTCGCGCTTCCTGGGGTGACGCGAAGCCGACTTCGGGGCCGCAGGGCCGAATCGCGATAAGATTAAGATGCGCGCTACGCGCTGTCAGTAACAGACAATAGAGAGGGAGCGCAGATTCGTGGGCGGAGAGCGATCGTGTCATTCCGAGCGAGCGAAGCGACGAGGGAACCCGGATCCGGGATTCTTCGCCTGCGCAGCCGTCGGCTCAGAATGACAAAAGTGTTGGGGTGTTACTTGGCGGCGGCGGCGCGGCGATTCATATCGAAGCGCGCATCGGAAGCTTGATCGATGAGCGCTTTGATCGCGGGATTATTTTTGCAAAGGCGTTTGAAATCGTCGTCTTCGAGCACGAGCAGTTGGCAGTAGCTGATAGCGGTGCAGTCGGCTTGGCGACGCTTGCCGCTGACCAGCGCCATCTCGCCGAAGAAATCGCCGCGGCCGAGCTTGATTATCCTGCCCGCGGCGAACACCTCGACTTCGCCGGATGAAATAAAGTACATCGCATCGGCGCGGTCGCCTTCCTTGATGAGGGTTTCCTTGGGCAGCGCGATACGGGGGCGGAGCAGGCGCGCGACTTTGTCGAGTTGCTCGGCGGTGAAGCTCGCGAACATCGGCACCTTGGCGATCAGGTCGCGAGTCTCGAGTCCGAGGTCGAGGCGCGGGCGCAAATCGACCAGTTCGCGCGCGGCTTCCAGTTCGCGGCGGAGCGAATTGTAGAGCTCGGGGCCGATAACGCCCTCTTCGAACAGCGAGCGATATTCGCGATCTTCGCGGCGCAGAACCACGCGATTCAGGAAGCGGCGCTCGAGCAGCAGCGCATACGACGGATACTGCTCGCGCAGCGCCTCGAGCGCGACGCCGGTCAGTTCCTGGCGCTGGCGGATTATTTCGTGCAGCAGCGGCGTCACGCGCTCGCCGAGCAGCGGCGCCAATTTTTCATCGACGTAGGGAGCGAGTTCGACCAGCACGATACCGTTGACCAGCAGCGATTCGAAACGATCGGCGAGAGAATCGACCAGCGGCCCGTCGATACCAAAGCGTCGGTGCAAAAAATGCGCGAAGCGGAATCGCTTCGAAAAATCAATCATGCGCTGAGCCGCGCGCATGTACTCCGCCTGCCCGCCAGCGCGCGTGCGATCAACTATACGGCCGACGTTCGCCAGCATCTGCTCGACGATGCTGCCCGAGATCGAGCGCTCGGCGAAATGCCGGCGCACGAGATCGCGTTCGTGATTCGCGAGCGCGACCAATCCGAGCAGTAGCTGGGCCTGCTCGCCGTACGCCTCGATCGCGGTCTCGGCAGCCTCGGAAGCGGAACGCGCAGACATGCTCGCGGCGTACGATTTGGTGACGTCGGTGACGAGATTGTCCGGGAAGTTGTAGCTGACGCCGATTTTCTGCGCCGCGTCGGCGACCTTGCCACGCGACAGCGCGAGCACCTGATCGCGCAGCGCACGATCGAGCGGCGACAAACGATCGAGCCGCAGCAAGCGGATAAGCAAACGGAGCGTCGTGCCATTGATCAACAACGTGAAGAGCACGAAGCCTGTCGCGAGCACCGCTACGAAGCGCTGTATCTCGGGTTTGATCGCGGGGTTCTCGGTCACTGACAGCGCGAGCGCGAGCGTGACCGCGCCACGCAACCCGCCCCACACGATCACGGTCTTGAAACGGTTATCGACGTTCTGACTGAGCCGCAGCCAGGTGAGCAAGGGCAACAATCCAAACAGCACCAGCGCGCGCGCCGCCAGCGCCGCCGTGACCAGTACGCCGAGCAGCAGCAAATCGTGCCATCCGACGTTCATCAGCATCCGCGGCGCCAGCAGCGAGGCGAGAATAAAGATCAGCGAACTCGCCCAGAACGCAAGTTGCTCCCAGACATCTTGCATGAAATGCCAATCGTCCGGCGCGAAGCGCGGCTGCCCGATCGCGGTCATCACGAGACCGGCGGTAACCGCCGCGACGACGCCCGACACGTGGAACATCCGCTCGCCGAGGATATAAACGAGGTAGGGCAGCGCGAGCGTCAGCGTGACCTGGGCGAGGCGCAAGTCCGCCAGCCACGGCAGCAGGCTGACGATCAGTCGCGCGCCGATATAGCCGGCGACGATGCCGCCAATAAAATTGCGCACGAAAGCGAGCGCCGCGGCGCCGGCGTGAATCTGATGCCCGCCGACCAGAAGATCGAGCAGCAGGACGAACAGCGTGATCGCGGCGGCGTCGTTCAGCAGGCTCTCGCCCTCGACGAGTCGGCTGAGTCGCGCTGGTGCGCCGACGTCGCGAAAAATGCCGATCACGGCGACCGGGTCGGTGGTGGCAACGATCGAACCGAGCATCAGGCAGGCGACGAGGGGCACGCCGGCTATCGGCGCCAGCGCAGCGCCAATCACAACGGTCGCAACCAGCACGGCGACGACGGCGAGGAGCAGAATCGGCGCCGCATCCTCGACGATCCGCTGCACTTCGATCGTCAGCGCGGTCTGAAACAGAAGCAGCGGGAGGAAGATGTAGAGGAACGCTTCGGAGTGAATCGGAAAATCGACGATCGCTTTCGCCAACTCGTCGAAGCGATTGGTCAAGGTTGTATTCAGCAGAAAGGTCGAGGACGCACCGATCGCGATACCGACCGCCGCTAGCAGCACCGACGACGACAAGCGTAGCCGCGTCGCAAGCGGCTGGATCAGGCTGACGACGATCAGCAATCCAGCGAGCAGCAGCAGAGTAGTGTGAAGGTCCACGTCAACGACGCCGGTCAAAAATGAGCGCTCGCGCAAGGCTATCGAAATATAGCCAAACTATCGAGCACGGGAAATAAAATCCCAAAATTCGGCGCGTGACCAGTTACGCAATCAGAGCGTGCGCGACTATCGGCGGCGTAATTTCGGCAACACGTCGGATGCGAACCGCTCGAGCGAGCGCATCGCCTTGGCAGGGTCGAGCCCGGGCAATTGCATGTTGAGGATCAGCTCGGTCATCGGTGTCGCGTCGATGATTTCGCTGAGCCGCTCTGCGACGAAATCCGGCGGGCCGAGCACCGCGGCGCGTTTGATTTTTTCGGGATCGGGAAGAATCCAATCCTGATTCGCCGCGAGATTCGCCGACAGCCATTTGCCATACAGCTCAGCTTGATACATCGCGGCATCGCGGATGTCATCCCACGCCTCGTCGGCGCTGTCTGCAATATAAAGCAGGCGGCTATTGACGATGCTGAAGCCGTCGGGATCCTTGCCGAGGTTGCGCAACGCTTCGCGATAGAGCTGGACCTCGCGCGCGCCGAGATTGCACGCGAACGAAAGTCCGAGTCCCGCGCCGCGCTGGATCGCCTTGTCGGTCATCCCGCCCCACAAAAGTTCAGGATGCGGCCGGCTCACCGGGCGCGGAAGCACGCGCGCGTCGCGGAACTTGAAATGCTTGCCCTCGAAGCTGAACGTTTCGCCGGTCCACGCGCGCTTCATGATTTCGATCGTTTCGAGCGTGCGGCTGAGGCGGGTTTTTTGCGATACCTGGAAGCCGTCGAATTCCTCGGCGCGATAGCCCATCCCGATTCCGAGGCGGAGGCGGCCATGCGAGATCACGTCGATAACTGCGGCGTCTTCGGCGAGGCGGAGCGGATGGTAGAACGGCGCAAGCAGGACGTAGGTGCCGAGCGTGACGCGCTTGGTGCGCGCGGCGATCGCGGCGAGGGTGGGCATCACGGCGGAGAGGTAGCCGTCGTCGGTAAAGTGATGCTCGGTGAGCCAGATCGAGTCGAGGCCGGCGCTTTCGGCGAAGTCGATTTGCCGGAACATCGCGTCGTAGAAATCCTGGAAGCTGATGCGCGATTCGTGCGGATTGCGGAAATCGAGCATGTAGCCGAACTTGATTGGCTTCGTCATTGGGACTGCCTCGCCGCGATTTTTTTCGGTCGCGAATTTGTTTAGACGTTACTGCGGCCCGCTCGCCGCTTTCAAGCGCGAGTCGCCTGATTGCTTTAATCAGGGCGCCGAATTGGTTTCCCGCAACGCATGAAAGATGCTCTCACCGCGCCTGGCGGGTATTCAGATTGATTTTAAGGTTTTTCCTCCGCCTCGGTGCGAATCACCGCGGCGATGTCGCCGCTCATCCGGGCCAGCGCGCGGCTGTGCGCGGCTGCGAGCACCTCGAATCCATCGCCTTGCACGGCCTCGCGCGCGACCGTGCGGCCAGAGTGCGAGTCGCCGCCGGCGGTCTTGCGCACGCTCCACACCGCCTCGAGGAGCGCTTCCTTGCCGCGAATCGAGTCGAAGCGCTGGACGTCGATCGTGACCCGGTAATCCGGATTGAAGTTCGCAAGCTGCGTCGTCGCGACGTCCGGCGTCCCGAGCAAGGTGGCCAGATCGCCGGCGACCGTCCGCGCGATACTGTCGTTCAACGGCGCCACCCATCGATTGAACTCTTCGACCTCGACCCGGTTAGGCGCGACCTGGACCACGATCTGCGGCTGATCGACCGAGGCCGGCACGGACACCGGACCGACCATGACCGCGGCACGCGACGCCGGGCGCCCGTCCGGGATCGCGGTCGAGTCGAGCGAGTAGTACTGCGACTTGGCTGAAGTGCCGCACCCAGCCAATTCAGCGGTGATTATCACGATCGAAATCAGATGCGCGACACGGCCTGCCATCACTTTGCCTCTCCCTTCTTGCCGCGAAGGAGCGCCTCGGGATGGCGCTCGAGAAAGTCTGCGAGCACGCGCAAGGATTGGGCGGCGCGGCTCACCTCATCCAGAGTCTGGTCCAGCTTTTCGAGTTGCAGGGAATTCGGCGCGACCAGCGTGTTGGCGTTGTCGAGAGTGCTGTGTGCGCTATCGAGCGCGCCCCGTGCGCTGGTGAGAGTAAGGTCAAGATCGGCGATCGCTTTGCGGAGTTCGTCGCCGATCTCTTTCAACGGCATCTTGTCGATCTTCGCGATGATGTTCTCGACGGTCTCCTCGGTCGCCTCGAGCGTGCCCCGAATAGTCGGCAGTTGGACTGGCTGCTGCGACCAATCAACCGTCGCCGGCGGCGCGCCGGGAAAAAAATCGAGCGATACGAATGCGGACCCCGTCAGCAGATTGCCCGTGCGGAGCTGCGCGCGGACTCCGTGCGATACCAGCGAGTCGATTAACTTCCGGCGCATCGACTCGAGGTTCAGCGTCGGACCCAGCTCGAAGATCTTGACGCCGAGCCTCTGCGGGTCCAGCCGGATCGTCACCGGCACCGAAAATTTGAAGGTCTTCAGATCGATTTGCGCGGTGATATCCGCGACTTCGCCGACTCGAATGCCGCGGAACTCGACCGGCGCTCCCGCCACGAGCCCGCGGACCGAGTCCGTGAAGATGAGCTGGTAGGTCTGCGGATTGCGCGGTGGCGGATTGAAGGCCTCAGCCCGGTTGCCGTACAGGGTGAAGGCCGTGTGCTCCTCGGCTGGCGGCTGGACCATCACACTCGGCGCGGTCTCGAACGCGATGCCGCCGATCAGGATCGACAACGCCGACTGGGTCTGCACGCTCAGGCCGCTGGCAGTGAGCGAGAGGTCGATGCCGCTCGCGTGCCAGAAGCGCGTGTCCCCGTTGACGTATTGGTCGTAGGGCGCCCGCACGAACGCCTTGACGGTCAGAGCTTTCCCGTTCTGATCCATGTTGTAAGAAGCGACCTGGCCGACCTGCAATCGGCGAAAGTAGATTGGCGTACCGGTGTCAATCGACCCAAGGTCGGGGGTCTTCAGGACGAAGAAACGGCCGGGAACTTCGCCTGTGATCACCGGTTGCGTTTCGAGCGCCACGAAGTCGCGCCTGTCCTCTTTCGAGGCGCCGATTTCCATCCCGATGTAAGCGCCCGAGATGAGGGTGCCCAAACCCGTCACGTTGGCGCCTGATATCCGCGGCTTCACCACCCAGAACTTCGTGTCGTTAACCAGAAATCCTTCCGTCTTGGGCGCCATCTGCGCGGTGGTTATCACGTGCTTATGATCGTCGGAGAGCTGGATCGCGGTCAGCGTACCGACGTCGACTCCGTTGTAGTGAATCTTGGTTTTGCCAGCCTCGAGTCCCTCGGCCGTGCGGAACACGATCGTAATCTTCGGACCCTCGCTGAGAATCCTCGTCACCGCGACCCAGGCGCCTACAATCGCCGCCAGGACCGGGATGACCCAGACCAGTGAGAATCGGGTTCGCTTCTTGGGCACGGCCCTCGAGTCGGAGACCGGAGGGAGCGGTGGATCGCGATCAGGCATAACTGACCTCGTTTGGATTTGCCTCGTTTGGATTTGCCTCGTTTGAATTTGCCTCGCCCGGATTTGCCTCGTCCGAACTTGGCTCTTTCGAGCTGATGGAATCCCAGATCAGCCGCGGATCGAAGGCCTCAACCGCAAGCATCGTAAACACTACTACCGCGGCGAAAAAGAAGAGGCCCGGTCCCGGCTCTACCGACATCAACGGTTGTAGCTGGATCAGGGCCGCGGTGAAGGTATCGACGAACACATCGACCATCGACCAGCGCCCGATAAACTCGACCATCCGGTACATGCGGATGCGCTGCGCATTGTTGTGGACCGAGCCCCGCTGCACCGTGATCAGCAAGTACATCAGCGCCAGGATTTTCGCGCTCGGTATCATGATGCTGGCGATGAGCACGATCAGCGACAGCGGCCATCCGGTCGGCGACCATAGCAGCACCACGCCTTGCATGATGGTGTCCGATTCGGCGCCGGCCGCGGTGGTAGTCGTCAACACCGGAAGGACGTTAGCCGGGATGTAACAGATCGCCGCGGCAATCAGGTAGGCCCAGGTGCGCTGGAGGCTGTCGTGCTTTCGGAACGATAGCTCCTCGGCGCAGCGTGGGCATCGTCCTTCCACCTCTCCAGCCGCTGGACGCGATAGCAGGCCGCAGGTTTCGCAGCTTTGCAGACCGTGCTGCATCGCAGTCGGGGCGGCCCCGCTCACGACGCTTCTCCGGCGATTCGATCAAGGGCGGCGTCGCGTCGAGCGTCCTCATCCGCCCACTGGATCCGGTCCCACACCTCTTTTGGATCGAAGCTGGCCTGGATTCCAGCCAGCAGAAAAACCAGCACGCCGAGCGTAAACAGCGCCACGCCCGGGATGACAGTCGCGTAGTCCGCGATTTTGATCAGGGCAACCAGCACGCCGAGCAGCATGACTTCGATCATACTCCAGGTGCGGGTAGTCGGATGATGACGGAGCAGAGTCCCGATCCACCGCGGCGGCCGTTCTCGACGTGCCTCGAGCACGATCGCCAGCATGAAGGCTATCTGCAGCGCAGGCGCGATGACCGCGGTGATGAGCACCAGCACCCCAACGATGCGCGGCCCTTCGCGCCAGAGATGCATCGCGCCTTCCAGCACCGTGGTCGATGCGCCGCGTCCGACGGCGCTGATGCCGAGCATCGGAACCGAGTTCGCGACCACGTACAGCATCGCGGCCGCAAGCGTTAGCGCAAACGTCCGGTTGAGCGAATCCTCACGACGACGCCATAGCTCCTTATGGCAGCGCGGGCATCGTGCCGATGCGCCCGGCTCAAGATCCGGCAAGCGCTGCAGAAGGTCGCAGTGCAGGCACGCTATTACCGCCGGGTCGTTAAGGGGCTGATTGTACATTGGCTATTCGATATCGATGTAAGGCTTATGGTTCGCGCTGATATCTCGCCGAACGTGTCGGTGCAGGTTGCCTGTCATCGGCGCGGATGTTCAGGCTTCTGCGGCTTATCGGTCCGCGTAAGTGGATCTTCCACATCTTAACCAAGCATCCGCGGTTCGTAGGACTGGCAAGTCATTTGGAAACCAGAACTTTGCCGGTGGTGCTGTCGATGTTGAACAACCAGAAGGCCGTCACGTCTTCCTGCAGCACCATCGCGACCATGCCGACCCCGGGTGAAAAAAAGTTGTAGCCGGTGTTCTGCGTATGAGCCGGACCGACTTTGCCCTCGCAATAAACTCGAAACAGGACCGCAGGAAAAGTACCGGCGGGCACTGTGACCTGGTAGGTGCCTATGTAAGTGTAAGTGCCATTTACCGACCCCGAGTACTTCTGGTCTGATGGATCGTCGAGATAGTTGACCGAGATTTGCTGCGAGTAGGTCCTGGTCTCTCCCGGTTGCATGCCCTTGGGCACGAACGGATTGGCTGGTGTGGTCACGACCACGACGCCCTCGCCCGCATCGGTCAGCGCAGGCATCACGATGTCGCCCCCCGCCGTCTGGCGCAGAAAGCCCGCGAGCGACGGCGACAGCTGAAACCGCCATGCCGATCTCCCACCCGGGCGGCGCGATTTCACTAGTCCCAGCGATTGCGTTTTGCCGGTGTTCGGACCGGCGGTCACCTGGTAAGTCGGCGCACTGTTCTGCAGCGGAAAATAAATCGAGGGATTATCGATCGGCACACTGGGCAACGCATTACCCACGACGCCTGGACCCAGTTGGGCCGTTATCTTCTGTTGATCATCGGGCGGTAGCGGCAGGACGACGCCCTGCGCACGCGCCATTCCCGCGGCCAACAAGACAACGCCTATCGTTAAGGCTGCAAGCGACTTTACCATCGATCTCCTCCATGCTCGGTCATGCCTGTTTCCGTTTTCGATTTCAACTAAGCCACAGGAAGAACGGTTTGCAATTCCTTCTGCTTGCCGATCTTGTCCAGCGCGGCAACTCAGGGCATTACCTGATCGAACTTAGGGCGCTAACGGCAAAGTAGGTCAGTATCCCTGGCGCGGTGAACTAGCAAGCAATCCATCACTCTCACCTATCTCGTCGCTAGCAGCAGATCGCGCGGCATACTCCGATACCTCTCCCGTTACTTTACGGAAGAGGATGCCCGCCGGCCCTGCGGCGGGTAGGTGAGGGTGCGGGATCGCTTGCTGACGCACCTTCGCTCGATTGCTTTCGATTTCAGCCGGCACCGAGATAAGAATGGACACGGACCTCAGAACGGATAATTGATGCCCGAGAAAACTGCGGCGCCCTCGCCGCCCCATCCGACGTCGACGTATCCCACCACGAATGGCTCCGCGATTCCGCGGATGCCGATACCGCCAACCGGATGCAAATCATTGAACGGGTTGTAGCTCATGTCGTGACCGACGCGGCCGGCTTCGGCGAACGGCGCCAGTTCGAGGATGCCGTGCGTGCCGAATACTTTTCGGTCCCAGACCCGGGTGCGCATCTCGAGATTCATCACGAACAGATTGTTGTCGATGAATCGTCCCGTGCCGTAGCCGCGCAGAGTTTCCTGATCGGTGAGCAAACTTTCGTCGCCGCCGAGACGCGCGGCCGACCAGAAGGGCATCTCGTTGCCGGCGGGTTGCCATTCGGTAAAGACGTGCCCGGCGAAAGTGATGCGATTGCCGACGGTTAGATAGCGCCGCATTTCGCCGCCGAAGCGATTGTAGGAAATCGAGCTCATGAAGCGCCGATCCGCGATTCCATAATAGACGCGCGCGAGTCCGCCCGAGCGCGGGATATCCACCGAATCGCGCGTGTCGTACTGAATCATCGCCTGGGTCAGTACTTCGGTGCCGCCGTTGATGCCTTTTTGATGCGGGAAGATTTGCGTGATGTCGGGGACGCTGTTGAAGCCGCCTTCCTGGATCCGCAAATATTTTGGCCGTTCCATCACCGAGATTTGCAACTGCTCGCTTAGGTTGAGGCCGACGGTAGCCATCCCGAAAACCTGCTCGGTGGTGTAGTTGGTCTGATTGCCTTCGGCTGAATGGTTGCCCAAGCCGTAAAAGCGCTCGGTCGGGTCGCGCTCGAAATAGAACCGCCCCTCGAACGACCACCAGTGCTTGTGCTCGCGACCGGTCTGATAATCAAGATCGACTTTGCGCGCGATCTTCACTTGCGCGCCGGCGACGACATACCACTGCGTATCCGCCGACGGATACGACAGATAACGAAAGCTGCCACCCGGTCCGAGCGTACTGTTGGCATTGATGTCGGGCGCAAAGATGCTGGTGATCTCGTCGTGATTGTCGGTGTTGAGCCACACCGGGAGGATGCCGTAGGTCACGCCGCCGTTAGGATCAGTGGTGACTTCGGGGACCGGAATGAAGGGCCACGAGCCGGGGTCTTTCGCCTTGAAGGAATGGTAATCGTACTGTGGCCAGCTCCACGTGCTGGGATCCATCAGTTGGAACGCATTCGCGCTCGCGCAAGCGAGTAACAGGAGAGCGATCAGCGAAATCGAACCGACAATCCGGCGCATCGTGAATTTTTTCCGCGAATCCTTCGCTACCGTTCAACCGTCGAAAATACCATCATCCCCACTCCAGGTAACGAGGGGAAGCGATCGAAGATAAGCAAAGCTGACAGGCTTAATCGACGCGATCAACCCCGTGCGCCTGGCGCAAGATCGAGCGGTTCTTTGGGCGCTGTTTGGAGTCGATCGGCGGACGGTTCAGTCGTTTCAATTTGACAAGTCTGCAATGGGTTCGTGCGGTCCGCTTTTCGGCAGCGCCGCAAATGTGCAAGGATTCGGCTGAACCTGCCCAACTGAGCGTTGCGCGGTGAGCCGAGATCGCGGGCTCGCATGATTTGGCGCGCAACGAAGCGGGCATATTTCATTTCCACGGAGGACTTAAGCCAATGGCAAAAGCTGACGGCGGCGAATTGATCGCGCGCGTGATGCGGGAGAATGGCGTTAAATATTGTTTCGCGATCAACGGCGGGCATCTATTCCCGATCCTCGGCCAGTTGCGCAATCACGACATCAAGCTGATCCACATGCGCCACGAGCAGGCGACCGCATACGCCGCCGACGCCTACGCGCGCACCTCGGGCAACGTGGGAGTATGCATGGTGACCGCCGGATGCGGGCTGACCAACGCGGTGACGGGACTCTGCGTCGCGGGTCTGACCGGCAGTGCCGTGGTGTGCATCTCGGGACAGCATCCGAACACCGAGGACCATCTTGGATCGTTCCAGGAGGCATACGGTTCGGAGGTGGTCGATAGCTTTTCGAAATTCACCAAGCGCGTGACGGACTGGTCCACGATCCAGTTCGACCTCCGCTCGGCGTTCCGCGAGGCGATCTCGCCGCCGCAGGGCGTTGCGCTGTTCGAGATTCCGCAAAACATCCTCTATCACGGCGACGAAGACGGCCGTCAGCGCAAGGGCGCGCGCGGCTTCACGGTCGATGACGTGCGATCGGCGGGCGACCCGGCGAAGATCGATCGCGCGATCGAGATGCTGGTCGCGGCGGAACGTCCGCTGATTGCGGGCGGCGACGGACTCTTCTGGTCGCAGGCGGGCGACGAGATGCGCGAGTTCGTCGAACTGACGAATATCCCGGTGTACGCGCGCCGCGCGGGACAAGGCGTCGTCTCGGAAGAGCATCGGCTGGCGATTCGCGGCGCATTCAAGAAGCCGTTCACCGGCAACGCCGACGTGATACTCGCGATCGGATTCCGCTACTGGAGCGGCGAGCATTTCGGACAGCCGCCGACCTGGACCGATAAAGCCAAGTATATCCAGGTCGATCCGACGCCTACGCGGATCGGATGGCAAGTCAACGCGGATTTGCCGATGGTCGGCGATCCGAAGATCGTGCTGCGCCAGATGATCAACCGCATCAAGGAGCTGAAGCTCGATTTCTCGAAGAACAAGACTTCGCCGTGGGTGAAGGAAGTTTGGGAAACACGCCAGCGCTTCGACAATCAGATCAAGGACCAGAATCAAAAGGTCGCGAAGAATACGCCGATTCATCCGGCGCGCCTCTGCGAGGATCTGATCACGGTGCTCGACAAGGACGCGACCACGATTATCGACAGCTTCACGCTGTCGGGATGGATGAGCCGCGCGTTCACCTGCCGCTTCATGGGACAGGTGGTCGATGCGGGCCCGCTCGCGCCGGTGGGACACGGCGTCGGGATGGGAATCGGCGCGCAACTCGCGCGGCCGGGAAAACAGGTCGTCGTGATCAGCGGCGACGGCGGCCTCGGCATCGGCGGCTTCGACATGGAAACGGCGGCGCGCTACAAGCTGCCGGTGCTTACCGTGCTGTGGAACAACAGTTCGTGGGGCCCGAACTTCGATCAGATGCCGGGGCTCAAGGGGCGGACCGATCCATTCAACATGATCCCGAATATCCGCTACGACAAAATGTTCGCCGAGATGGGATGCCATGGCGAGCATATCGAGACGCCGGAGCAGATCATTCCGGCGCTCGAGCGCGCGTTCAAATCTGGCAAGCCGGCGATGATCAACGTCGTCGGCGACGTGAGTATCGGCAACGCGACGCTCGGCGGCAATCTGCTGGGCTCGACGGGGGCCAAGGGCTAGGCGCGATTCAGTAATCCGTCCGATGAGGCGGGATGCGCGAGCGATCGCGCGTCCCGCCTTTGTTTTGAGGCGATGCAAAAGTGATCGCGAGAGTGCGCGCGCGATCACTCGTTCAGTTGGCGGAGTATCACGCGCGCTTTGAGCAGGTTCTGTTCGGCGGACTTGTAATCGCCGGCCTTGATCGAGTCCTCGGCCTGCTGATCGAGATTGCGCGCGTCGAAGAGCATCTTGCGCTTGGCGGGCTCGGTCGGTCCCGCATCGCGGACGTGAGCGAGTTCGAGGGAAACGAGTTTTTCGAGCTTGACGAGATCGGGCGGCATCGGCGACGCGACCAGGTAGTCCGTGGCGCCGCGCAGGAGCAATCCAAGCATCGCGAACGCGAGCATGAGCGCGAGTGGCGGCGGGTTCCGTGAGCGCATCGAGAAGGTATTTTATCGACGCGCGCATCGTGTTGCCTAGCGTCATTGGGGTCGATGTTTCACGTGAAACGTCGTCGAGTTCAGGAGAAGGAAGGGCGAACGGAGACCAAGCTGAAATAGTTATGCTGACTTAAACGATCCTCCGGCCCTAACGGCTCTCCCATAAAAATTGAGCAGGACGGCAGAGCCAGCGGCAGTGAACTGGCGGGCTAAGCACTGATGAGCGCGTCAGGCAGGATGGCGGGGAAAGGACGAAATGGTTCCTTAGAGATCGAGTCGTCGGGCGGTGATAGCTAACAGTTCGCTTGACATGACTTTCTGTTTATAAGTATGGAAAGTGAATGGAGGCGTACGGACAAAGCATCTTGATATTCGTCGCGCCCCTGGTCGTGGTCTATGTCGCGTTGCTCGGTATCGGCTATCTGATTGCCGATGAAAAGGAATGGCGGGAGCGCAATCGCGCGCCGCAGGTCCGATCGTTGCCGGTTTCAAAGGCAGCGCGGCTGGCGGAGACGGAGCGACCGCCGCTTCTACTGCCATCCGGGCCGATTTACAGGGACAAGCGGCTGACGCAGAGACTGATATCGAAACCATTGCCGCGCCGTCCCGGTCCGACGAGCCATCGATAGGCTCGCGAAACGTTGCTTTCGTTCAGCGCAAAGCTGTCATGATCTTTTCGGCCAGCTTCTTTTCATAGCCGCCGAAAAAGTGATCGGCGCCCGCGACGACTTCGAGCGTGGCCGCCGCTCCGATTTTGGCGGCGACCGCCTTCAACGAATCGAGCGGCGAGTGTGAATCGCGATCGCCGGAGATCAGCAGCATCGGCTTGATTGCATCGGCCGGCACGCGCGCGTCGGCCATCGCGGTCGGCAGCGCGACCGTGACGATCCTCGCGACGTCGCCGGATTCGTAGCCCGCGGTCATCGCGACCATCGCGCCGAACGAGTAGCCGGCAAGGGTCGCGCCTTCGCGGCTGACGCCGGGCTGAGCGAGCAGGAATTCCATCGCGGCTTTCGCGTCGTCCACTTCGCCCGGGCCGCCGTCGTACTCGCCCTCGCTGCCGCCGACGCCGCGAAAATTGAAGCGCAAGGTCGCGTACCCCAACTCTCGAAGCGCGGCGAGAATCGCGTCCACCACGTTGTTATGCATCGAGCCGCCGTACATCGGATGCGGATGGCATACGACGGCTGCGGGCGCGCCTCCGCCGGGATTTGCGAGTCCGCCTTCAAGCAGGAGGTCGCCGGATTTGAACGTGACGTGCTGCTCTTCGATTTGATGCTCTGCCATCTGATGCGATTCTCCGTCCGTCGGGAGAGTTTTTTACGACCTAAAGCGTTACTTTAAATAATTATCGCAGCGTGACGAGGCTGGCTTGCGCGTATAATACAGCTAATGGCGAGCGATGAAACGCCGCGCTTCGCCGCGGATCGGATGCTGATGCGGCTCGCCCGATGGCTGCGACTCGCGGGCGCCGACGTGATCGCGGACGACTCGATCGATGGCGCCGGACTGCTCCGGCGCGCGCGCATCGAGAATCGGATCCTGCTGACGCGGGACAAGCGGCTGCGCACCGCTTCGGACGTGTTCTTTGTCGAGAGCAACGATCTGCGCGAGCAACTGCGCGGCGTGCTGGGGCATTTCGCGATCGATCCGACGGCCCACGCATTCACCCGATGCTCGCGCTGCAACGCCGTGCTGGCGCCGGTCGAGCGCGAACTGGTGTCGCGGCGGGTGCCGCCGTACGTCTTCGCGAGCCACGATCGATTTGCGGAATGCTTAAGCTGCGGCCGAATCTACTGGCCCGAGACTCATCAGAATCGAATTGCCGTCATACTGGAATCAATGAAACCACTAAGTCACGGAGGCACGAAGTAGGATAGATATTTTAATGGACATTGGTGCCTTTGTGCCTTGGTGGTGAAACCCGCAAAAATCCCGCGTTGCGCTGTACGCGGCATCGCGCCTATAAGGATCGACGGAGACGTGGAATCATTTCCAATCGCGTCTGGGGGAAGCATGACCAAGTTCAAAGTTTTGGTTCCCGCAATCGCCCTGCTATTCGCCACCGCAATCGAAGCGCACGCGGTGTCATTGACATTGAGTGGAACCTCGGGCGCGTCGCTGGAGATGGACGGCGCGCAAGCGGTGTATGCCAGCGACAGTATCGGCGTATCGCAACTGATCACGGCGGTGTCGATGCCGTCACCGGACGGCGGCACGATCACGGAAGTGGGAGTGCCGTCGATGATGCCGGACGGGCGGGTGATATTCGGCGCGGAAGTGCAGCCGAAGGACACCAATATCAAGGCGCGCTGGACGATCTTTATCGGCAATGCGGACGCCAAGCCGGCGTATCGCCTGACCGCGCCGCTGAATCCCAAGGCGATCGTCGGCGACTGCGTGCCGGCGTTCAAGGGCGACCCGTATCCGGTGGCCGACGCCGATGGCACTATCGCGTTCATGTCGCTGGTGCCGCACGGGCGCGACGCACTGTTCGTCTATTCGCACGGCGCGCTCACGTGCCTCGCGAAGGCGGGGATCAAGACCAACGAGGGCCACGAGATCGGAGTGCTGGGCTTTGGCAGCCCGCAGATTGGCGACGACGGACAAATCGTCTTCAACGCGTTCCTGATCGACAAGAGCGAGAAAGCCGCCGGAGCTCATCGGCAAGCGCTGCTGATGGCGTCGAAGAAGATGGGAGTTACGGAACTCGCGGTCGAGGGCGAATACGGACCCAATCACACGGAATACATGCGGCCGTTCGGCTTGCCGTCGGCATTGTCGTCGCCGCTCGGGATGACGATCGCGTTCACGGCCAAGACGCCGGCGGGCGGCGCGCTGTTTCTCTACTCGGGCGGGACGATGTCGCGCGTGCTGACGACGGGGACGCTGACGGCGCTGGGGCCGGTGTCGTACCTGTCGCCGGGGCGTCCGGGGCTCGCGATTGACGGCACGGTCGCGGTGCTCGCGGGATGCGCGCGGACGCCGGCGATTTTCCGGCTGTCGCGGCAGCGGCTGGATCTCAGAATCCAGCGCGGGCAGCTCACGCCATTCGGCACCGAGCTCGATTCGCTGGGCGATCCGGTGCTGACGGCGTCGGGCGCGATGTTCGTCGGCGCGACGGATACCGATAATCGCGAGAAGCTGTACGTACTATCGCGCGACGATGCGTTCTTCGAAGTCGGCGAGACGGAACTGATCTATCGAATCGCGATGGCCGAAAGTAAGCGTCATTCGATATTTACCGGCACGCTGACGGTGAATCAGCACGGCGATTTCGGCTATCTCGGCGGCCGGTGAGGAGAGGAAGAAGAGTTCGAAACCCCCACCGGTTTCGAACTTCCGGGGGCGCCGCGAAGCCGACTTCGGGCCGCAGGGCCGAATCGCAATAAGATTAGGATGCGCGCTAAGCGCTGTTAGTAAAGACGGGAAAAGAGGGAGTACAGGTTCGGCGTCATCATCGCGCCCCTGTGTCATCCCGACAGAGCCTTGCGACGAGGGAACCCGGATCCGGGATTCCTCGCTCTGAAGACCCCGCTCGGAATGACACGGAGCCGCGCATAGGTCGCGGCTTTTCTGAGATCGAGCTAACTGCCATCTTGAGTGCATGGCGGAAAATCCGAAGTACCTGACCCTCACACCAAAACTTTACGAATACGCGGTCGCGCACGGCCACAACGGCGATCCGATCCGCGCCGAACTGGCGGCCGAAACGTCCAAGCTCGGCATGATCAGCGTGATGCAAATCGCGCCCGAGCAGGGAACCTTCATGGCGATCCTGGCGGCGGCGATCGGCGCGCGGAGCGCGGTCGAAGTCGGCACCTTCACCGGCTACAGCGCACTCTGCGTTGCGCGCGCGTTGCCGGGCGACGGGCGGCTGCTCTGCTGCGACGTGAACGAGGAGTGGACCTCGATCGGGCGGCGCTACTGGGAGCGCGCGGGAATCGCGAACAAGATCACGCTCAAACTGGGGCCCGCGGTCGAGACGCTGCGCGCGCTGCCGGAGCATCATACCTTCGACTTCGCGTTTATCGACGCCGACAAAACCAGCTACGCGGTTTATTACGAGGAAATTCTGAAACGCATGCGCCCGAGCGGTTTGATCCTGATCGACAACGTGCTGTGGAACGGTGCGATTATCGACGCGAGCGTCAAGGACGAGAACACGGTGGCGCTGCGCGCGCTCAACGACAAGATCGCGGAGGATACACGCGTCGAAGCAGTGATGCTCGGAATCGCGGACGGGCTTACGATCGCGCGGAAGAAGTAATCGGGGAAGGAGAAGAGAAGAGTGCGAAACCCCTCACGGGTTTCGCGCTTCCTGGGGCGACGCGAAGCCGACTTCGGGCCGCAGGGCCGAAGCGCATTAAGATTGAAGATGCGGCTACGCGCTGTCAGTAAAGGTCGAAAAGAGCGGAGTGCGAATTTGAACTTGCCGCGTGTTGGCCGGAGCTTTCCCGGGTCACCCCGAGTGAGCGAAGCGACGGGGGAACCCGGATCCGGGATTCCTCGCCGTGAAGACGCCGCTCGGAATAACACGCACGTGCGTAATCGCGATTAACCTGCGCGCGGTTGTAGGAATCAATTGCGGGATCGGAGAATCGGCGCGACGACGCTGGCGGCACGCTCTATGCGCTAGAGTCGCAGAGGTTCACGGCGAGATTGCGCGACTAGTTCGGCTTTGTTCCCGCGGCGAAAATTCTCGAGCCGCGGACGACTTGCGCGCTTACGAGATTGCGGCAGTTGAGTATCTGCCACGGACTATCGCGCTCGACGGGATACTCGATGCGCGCATCCTTGCAGATCGCGGCGGAAACGATCTTCATGTCCGGCTTGGTGATCAATAGCTCGATGGCGCCGTCGTCGCGCGTCACGATCGCGTCGACGTGATCGTAGGCGAGGCGGCTTGGCTCGATCGTTTGCAGCGTCGGCATCGTGAGTTCGAGCAGCGGTCCGTGCGCGTCGCTGATAAGTGCGTGGGCACTCGCGACGCCCGCTTCGAAATCAATCTTGCCGAGCATCGAAGGAAAGCCGCGCTCGAGCAGGCCTGCCGCGAGCGCGTCCTGATTGTCGGTGATCGAGGCGGCGACAAATGCGGCCGGCGCCATCGTGAGGCGGCATCCGAGCGCGAGAAACGCGTCGCGAAACGGGCCAATCGGCGACTCGCGATGGTCGGTAATCACGAGGCGGCAATAGGCAGGCGTTGAACGATTGTACTCGGGCGGGAGGCGATCGAGCAGGACGTCTTTGCGGACTTCGAAGTACACGTTGAGCATCGTGACAGTGTCGCAATTCCACGGGAGCGCGGCGAATTGCGGGCGTGGCGTCGGGAGCGTCACGCGATATTTTTCGTGCGGTGCTCGTCCTGGATCGGGCATTGGTGAACTCCTGAGCTACGGCCTCCGCGTTAGGCCATCGGCGGCGCTTCGGGACCACAGCGCGAAGTGTCGGAAGGAGCGCTGGGTTTGGCGTCGTCGGCAAACGCGGGCATCACGTATTTGGCGAAGCGCTCGAGGCTCGCGAGCACTTTCTTTTGCGGAATCACCTGATCGAAGTTGATCATGCAGCAGACACGCTCGACGCCAACCTCGTCCCAATAGCGGAGATTCTCGATAATCTGATCGGGAGTGCCGACCGGGAATCCTTCACGAATCGAGAAAATCTCGGCCTGGCTGAGCAGCGCGGTCGCGTTGGCCAGCGCGGTGTACGCATGCGACGGACAAATCCCGCCGAGACCCACCAGATGCGCCGCGGTGTTGAAGAAGTGATAGGCGGCCATCCCGCCGACTTCGCGCGCTTCGTTTTCATCCTCGCCGCAGTAGAGCCAGCTTGCGGCGTTGACCTGGTTGTTGACGAATAGGCCTACCGGATCGCAGTGCTTGATGATGCGCCGATAATCGGAAACCAAGCGCTTGTAGTCGGCGGGCGTGCCGAGCGTGACGCCGAGCATCCCGATGCCGCGTTCGGCGGCCTGCACCGCGGTCTCGGGCGATGACACGGCGACCCACATCGGGGGATGCGGGTCCTGGATCGGCTTGGGCAGGATGTTGCGCGGCGGCATCTTGAAATACTTGCCGTTCCACTCGAACTCCTCTTCGGTCCACATTTTGGGAATCGCGCGGATGACTTCGTCCCACATTTCCTTGGTGTAGTCGGGATCGATGCCGAAGCCGCCGACTTCAGCCCACGTCGCGGAGCGGCCGGTGCCGAATTCAAGGCGTCCATTCGAAATCAAATCGAGCGCCGCGGCCCGTTCGGCGATTCGCGCGGGATGATTCATCGGCGGGAGGCATACCGAGATGCCCTGGCCGATACGAATCCGCTTGGTGCGCGCCGCGGCGGCCGCCAGAAAAACTTCGGGCGCCGACGAATGCGAATACTCCTCGAGAAAATGATGCTCGACTTCCCACACCTGGTCGAAGCCAAGTTCGTCGGCCAGCTCGATTTGCTCGAGCGCCTGATGATAGGCGCGCAATTCGGACTGTCGGGTCCAGGGTTTCTGCACCGAGTGTTCGTAGAAGATTCCGAATTTCATGGCGCACCTCTTCAGTTCAGCTTGACCAGGCTTGGACAATAGCCGAGGCCGACGGTACCGGCGCCACAATACGCGCCAGCCGAAGGACCGAGTTCAGTGATGATCAGATTAGTGCATCGGAGACGTTTTTTCACCATCGCGGCGAGATCGTTCGCGCCGCCCGGATTGTCGGCGTGCGTCACAATGACGGTGGCGTCGCTGCCGTCGAGCTCGGCCTCGGCGCGGGAGAGCATCTTCGCGATGTTCTCGGCTTGTGTTTTGGCTTTATCGACAACGGCGACGCGACCCCATACGCGAATCAGCGGGAGCATCCCTTTGAGACTGCCGACCTGCATTTCGTAGATCGAGATGCGGCCGTCGCGCTCGAAATATTCGGTGGTAGGCGGCGCGTAGTAGGTGTCGATTTTCGGCGTCGCTTCCTCGATCGCGGCGACGACTTCGGCGAGCGTCGCGCCTTTGGCCGCCATCCCCGCGGCTTCGACGCATACGGCGCCGAGGCCGGTCAGTGCGCGGCCCGTGTTGAGGACATCGACGATGATCTGGTTGTCGCGCTTCGCGACCACCGCAGCGGAGTAGGCGGCGGTGTACGTCGAGCACGATTCGAACGGATTGATCAGGCAGAGCACGCTCGCACCGCGCTCGTGCGCTTTGCGGTATGCGCTGAGGAAATCCGCGGGCATCGCGGCGGCGATAATCGGGAGGCGCGGCTCGCCCTTCAATCGCGCGTAGAACTCGGGGCGCTTCAAGTTGTCGTCGCGAAAAAATTCCGTCGAGAAGGCGACCTGGAGCGGAGCGATTTCGATTCCAAGACGGCTGATTTCCGCCGCGGGTAGATCGACGCTGCTATCGCATACGATTGAGAGTGTCTGCGTCATTTGCCTACCAGTTGTTCGGGCGATGGCATTCGAGTGAAATAGCGTGAGCAGTCGCGCCGGTCAAGGAATCTCGATGCAGAGTGTGCCGCAGCTAAGCTTGATCGAGCTTTCGACAAGGGGGCAACCCGATGAAAAAGAACGATCGCGTCAGACACGAAGCCGTGCCCGAGTGGGGCCTTGGCAGAGTGCTTGAGGATCCGGTGGGCGGAAGAGTTCGAATTTTCTTCATCAATGTCGGGATCAAAAAGATCTCGTTGCCGACGAGTATCGTAGTTGTGACTGGCGCAGAAGCGGCAAATGCCATTCTGGACAACCTGAAAGACATCGATCCGGATCTAGAACGTTCGTACAGGACATTGGCTGTGTTGAAGAAGCAATTTCTCGAGCAGTTTCCCGGCGGTTTTCATGGTGAGAAATATCTGATGACCGAGAGAAACTACAAGGTTGGAGCGCACGAGTTAGCGGAAAAACTACTTAGTCGCAAAACCATTGAAAAGGCTCTTGAATCGAAGGACTTTGCCGGTGTTTGCGAGAATGCGAGAAAAGTAATTCAGGCGACCAACTTGGTGTTTCCCAACGAAAAGATGAATTTTTCGGACGGAGTGAGAACTCCGGCTTTTCAGGAAAGGTTCTCCTCAACTCTTTTCGAACTGCTCTTCGGCGACGGAGCCCTTCAACGGCGCTTCACGTCCTTCTGCGGAATGCTTGATGAAATTGGAGCGGCGAAATGGACCGTTGCCACATATTTCCAGTTTATTATGTACCCAGACGAATACATGTTCATGAAGCCAGTCGTTACTTCGAAGGCCGCGGCTATTTGTGCCTTTGAATTGAACTACAAACCACAGCTGAATTGGCTGACGTACGAGAAACTCCTGGTATTTTCACGACATCTGAAGAACGAGCTCATCGATCTGAAACCTCGCGACATGATCGATGTTCAATCGTTCATTTGGTGCACGGGCGAAGGCCAGGCGTGACCTATAGACGGACACCTGACGATGGGTCCAACCGCACCGGAATTGCTGAGTCGATTGGTTGGACGATTTAGGGCGGCAGGATAGACTCGGCGGACTGAGGGCATTGGCGTATCGCGATCATGGAAGAACGTTACGATCCAGAGAAAATCGAAGCCGAATGGCAGGCCGAATGGGAGCGCACCGATCTGTATCGCGCCGGTGCCGATCCGGCGCGGCCCAAGTACTACATCCTCGAGATGTTTCCGTATCCGTCGGGCGCGGGACTCAGCGTCGGTCATCTGCACAACTACGTTCCGTGCGACGTGATCGGCCGCTACAAGCGGATGAAGGGTTTCAACGTGCTGCATCCGATGGGATGGGACGCGTTCGGCTTGCCGGCCGAGAACGAAGCGATTCTCAAGGGATCGCATCCGACGGAAACGGTGCCGCGCTACGCCGCGAACTTCAAGCGGCAACTTACGATCTCGGGATGCGCGTACGATTGGTCGCGCGAAATCAATTCGTCGGCGCCGGAGTATTACAAGTGGACGCAGTGGTTCTTTCTGCTGCTGTACAAGCGTGGACTCGCGTATCGCGCGACGGGTGCGCAGTGGTGGTGCGATAAGTGCCGCACGATTCTCGCCAACGAGCAGGTAGTCAACGGCTGCTGCTGGCGGCATCCGGACAACCCGGTCAGCAAGAAAGATCTCGAGCAGTGGTACATCAAGATTACGGACTACGCGGATCGATTGCTGGCCGACCTCGACAAGATCGACTGGCCGGAACCGATCAAGCTGATGCAGCGCAACTGGATCGGGCGGAGCGAAGGCGCCGAGCTGGGCTTTCCGATCACAGGCAATCCCGGCAAGGAAGTTCGCTTCTTCACGACGCGGCCCGACACGGTGTTCGGCGTGTCGTTGATGGTGCTCGCGCCGGAGCATCCGCTGGTCGCGGAGATCACGACGCCCGCTCAGCGCGCGGCGGTCGAAGCGTATGCGTCGGACGCGCGGCGGCAGAGCGAAATCGAGCGGATGTCCACCGCGAAGGAAAAGACCGGCGTGTTCACCGGCGCATACGCGCACAACGTGTTTACCGATAAAGACATCCCGATCTGGATCGCGGATTACGTGCTGATGGGATACGGGACCGGCGCGATCATGGGCGCGCCCGGAGAGGACCAGCGCGACTTTGAGTTCGCGACGAAGTACGGAATCGAGATTCCGCGCGTGACCGCGCCCGTGGACGGCAGCGAGGCGCCCGGCGATCGAGCGTTCATCGAGCAGGGAGTCGCGATCAACTCCGGATTTCTCGACGGGATGCCGACGGCCGACGCGATCAAGACGGTCGCGCGGTATGCCGAGGATCACGAGATCGGGCGCGCGACGGTCACCTACCGGATGCGCGATTGGCTGATCTCGCGGCAGCGCTATTGGGGATGTCCGATCCCGATGATGTACTGCAAAAACGATTGCGGCGTCGTGCCTGTGCCGGAGGATCAATTGCCCGTGATGCTGCCGGCGATGACCGATTATCTGCCGTCGGGCACCGCGCGCTCGCCGCTCGCCAACGTCGCCGAGTTCGTCCACACCACGTGCCCCAGGTGCGGCGGTCCCGCCGAGCGCGAGACCGACACGCTGGACGGCTTCGCATGTTCCTCGTGGTACTTCATGCGGTTTGCCGATCCGCACGACGATCGCGAGCCGTTTGCGCGCGCGGCCGTCGATTACTGGCTGCCGGTCGATTTGTATGTCGGCGGCGCGGAGCACGCCGTGATGCATCTGCTGTATGCGCGGATGTGGACCAAGGTGATGTTCGACGCGGGGATGATCAATTTCGACGAACCGTTCCCGATGCTGCGCAACCAGGGGATGGTGTGGGCGACCGACGGCTCGAAGATGTCGAAGAGCAAGGGCAACGTCGTCACGCCTGATTCGATGATCGAAAAGTATGGCGCCGACGCGCTCCGGCTGTGGGAACTTTTCATGAGCCCGTACGACGAGGCGACCAACTGGAACGAGAGCGGAGTGTCGGGCACGCTCAGGTTTATCACGCGGGTGTGGTCGATGATGCGGCGCTACGTCGAAGCGGGGTGCCCGGACGGGCGGCCGAGCGAGGGGACGCTGAAGCAGACGCATAAGGCGATCGAGAAAGTCACCGATCATATCGAGCGATTGCGCTTCAACACGGCGCTCGCGACGTTGATGGATCATCTGAATTACGTCGCGAAGCTGACGCCCGAGGAGATGGGCCGCTTCGTCGCGGAGTCGTTCGTGGTGATGCTCGCGCCAATGGCGCCGCACGTCAGCGAGGAATTGTGGCGCGAGTTGGGGCATCGTACGTCGGTGCATCTGGAGCGCTGGCCGGAGTTCGACGCGAATCTTGTGCGCGATGAGATGGCGACGGTGGTCGTGCAAATCAACGGCAAGGTGCGCGATCGATTGCAGGTGGCGGTCGGCGCGGAGGAATCGCAGGTGCGCGATCTGGCGCTCCGAAGCGAGGCGGTGATTCGCAACCTCGCGGGCAAGACGCCGCGGAAGTTCATTTTCGTCAAAGACAAGATGCTCAGCATCGTCGCGTAGAGAGCGAAGAATAAGAGGTCGAAACCCCTTACGGGTTTCGACCTTCCCGTAGCAAGAAGATGCGCGCTACGCGCTGTTAGTAAAAATAGGGGGGCCAAAAGCAGCGGGGACCCCAACCGGCTCCGCAGCTAACGCGCGCATGCTTGAAGGAATCCGGCGCGGCGTGCGATGCTCGCGGCGGATTATAATCGAAGTAAGCGACATCTCTTACCATCCATTAGGAGCGACTCACATGGCCGACGAAGTGCTTAAAATCGCGCGTCATCAGAACTACGCGACGCTGACGCTGAACCGACCCGAGAAACGCAACGCGCTCAACCAACCGTTGATCGACGCGCTCAACAGCGCGCTTGCGCAATTCGAGAACGACAAAACGATCCGAGCGCTGCTGCTGCGCGGCGAGGGCGGCAGTTTCTGCGCGGGAATCGATCTCAAGGAAGTGGACGAAGCGGCCTCGGGGCACAATCCCAATTCGCTCGAATATGTGTTCGGGCGCCTCGAGCGCTTTCCGGTGCCGACGATCGCGGCGATACAAGGCGCGGCGCTGGCGGGCGGACTAGAACTGGCGTTGCATTGCGATCTTCGAATCGCGGCCGACAACGCACGACTGGGCATGACGCTCGGCAAGGTCGGCCTGATGGTGCCGTACGATTTCACGCGCAAGCTGATCGAGGTTTGCGGCTCGGCCAACACCGCATGGATTCTTTACACCGCCGATTTGATCGACGCGGAGCGTAGCCGCCACATGAACATGGTTCACGACGTGGTGCCGGCTGCGAAGCTCGACGAAGTCGCGAGCGCGCTAGCCGAGAAAGTCGCGGGCAACGCGCCGCTCTCGCTCCGCGCGATGAAGGCGACGGTGCGGCGGTGCATGAGTGAATCGTTCAACGCGTGGCACGACGACATGCTGAAGATGGCGACGTCGGTGCGTCAGAGCATAGACGCGAAAGAAGGCGTGCGCGCGTTTCTCGAGAAGCGCAAGCCGGCCTGGAAGGCCGAGTAGAGGACTCGCTATTCGCGGTGGCGCGCGAGCGCGCTCCGAATCGCGGCGGCGCTTTGCAGCAGCGTACTCGGCAGATTCAGCGTTCCGGCGACATTTGAATAGGGATAAAGGCGGGCGTTCAGATGCGCATGCAGCGGCAAGCCTTCGCCCTGATGGATTTCGTAGTCGAGCGGCAACGGCCCGAGCGTCGAGAGCACGCGATAGATCGCGTTGCCGAATTCGACCATCTGGTCCTTCGAGAGCTCGCACAGAAGCCCGCGAAAATTCGGCATCAGGACGTCGTAGCTGCGCGGGAACGCGCCGATCGGACTCGCGTAGCTGACGATATTGCTGGTGCGATCGATGACGAGGCCGAGGCGATCCATCAGCGCGATGATCTCCTGCCATAGATGCGGATGATCGCGTTCGGCGCGCGCTTCCGCGACCACGGCCGGGAAGGGCTCGGGCGAGCCCAAGATCTGCTGATGAAGATGGGGCTGCGAGGCGCCGGATTCGCGGCCCTGGTTTTTCCTTATCACGACGGAGCAGATGTTGGGATTTTCGAGCGCACGGCGCATCACGAATGCGTCGGTCTGCAACAGGTGAATGAAATGGCGGCTGCCGAGCGTGCCGGTGAACATCAAATCGGCGGCGGTGCGCGGCGAATCGATAAAATGGCGCGGGTCCTCGACCACGATATACGACTCGTTGCGATCGCCGGTGAGTTCGGACGGGATGCGCGGAAATAGATTGTTGAACACGCGCATCACCCATCGCGAATGCGGCGCGGCCTTCAAGCCGGACCATTCGGGCACGTCCTCGAGCGAGAGGCGGAAGAGTTCGGGCGGTGCGGAATCCTCATTGCCGGGACAGAATGGGCAAGCCTCGGTCGCGTGGCGAATCGCTTCGGGGCTCAAGTGCTGCGACGCGTCAACGTTGGGATCGCGGCCGCCGAGGGTGAAGGCGAAGCTTTTGCCGCTGACGTCAACGACGTATGAAATGACGCCGCTGACCGGATTTTTGATCCAGACCAGCGCGCCGTCACGGATTTCGCATTCAATCGGCATCGAGCAACTCGCAAACACTTAACAAGTGCCCCCGCATCATTACAATGCGAACTGTGGCCGCGTCGTCGCGGATCACCTTGACTCTCCCTGACCGCTCCGTTATCCCAAAGGTGGGGACGGGGACCCGGTGCAGCCGGGACGAATCGGGGTCTGGCGACCTGCATGCGCGGGCACCAGGCTTTTTTTTGGCTGCGCGCGAAGGTCGCCGGCCTCCTCATTGATCTAACTTGCAATTGGTTCAAACACGCCACCCATGAAGAAATATTTGTTCACGCCGGGGCCTGCGCCAGTGCCGCCGGAAGTTTTGCTCGAGATGTCGCGGCCGATCATTCATCATCGGACGCCGGAATTCAGCGCGGTGCTCGACCAGGCTCGCGCGCGGATGCGTCCGCTGTACGGCACCAAATCGGAAGTGATCCTGCTCTCCTCGACCGGCACTGGCGCGATGGAAGCGGCGGTGATCAATCTGTTGCGGCCGGGCGAGCACGCGATTTTCGTCAATGGCGGAAAATTCGGCGAGCGATGGGGCAAACTGCTCGCGGCATTCGGCATGATCGGGCATGAGGTGCGCGTCGAGTGGGGCCGCGCGGCGCATCCGGAGCAAATCGAGGAAGCATTCAAGGCGTATCCCGAATCGCGCGCGGTGCTGGTGCAAGCGAGCGAGACCTCGACCTGCGCGGTTCATCCGATAGCGCCGATCGGCGAAGTCACGCGCAGGCACGATCGGATGCTGATCGTCGATGGGATCACGTCGGTCGGAGTGTTCGAGCAGAAGATGGATGAATGGGGCGTCGATGCGTTCGTCACCGGCAGCCAGAAGGCGTTGATGCTGCCGCCGGGGCTCGGCATGGTCGCACTGTCGGCGCGCGCACTCGATGTCGCGAAATCGAACAAGACGCCGCGGTTTTATTTCGATCTGCTGAAGGAACTGAAAGCGCAGCGCGACGAGCATACGACGGCGTGGACGGCGGCGGTGTCGCTGATTTTCGGGCTGCACAAATCGCTCGAGATGATCCACGACGAAGGCCTGGCGAATGTTTACGCGCGGCACGCGTTGATGGCGGAAGCGACGCGCGACGCGGCGGCGGCGCTGGGACTCAAGCTGTTGTCGCCGGACAATCCAGCGCCGGGAGTCACTGGAATCCTGATTCCGGAAGGTCTCGACGGCGGCAAGCTGGTGAAATATCTGCGCGACAACCTCGGCGTGTCGATCCAGGGCGGGCAGGATCAGATGAAGGGCAAACTCGCGCGCATCGGGCACATGGGGCATCTCAGCCCATTCGATATGTTGATCGCGATCGCGGCGTTCGAGATGGGACTCAAGCAGATCGGCGCGAAGATCAATCTGGGCGCCGGCGTGGCCGCCGTTCAAGCACGAATCGCACGGAGCATTTAAGAATACATGGCCGAGACTTTCCGCGTACTGATGAGCGACTCGCTCGCGCCGCAAGGAATCGAGGTTCTGAAGCGGTTTCCGCAACTGCAAATCGACATCAAGACCGGGCTCAAGCCGGCGGAGCTGGCGGCAATCATCGCGCCGTACGAAGCGCTCCTGATTCGGAGCGGCACGCGCGTCACGCGCGAAGTGATCGACGCGGCGACGTCGCTCAAGGTGATCGGGCGCGCGGGCGTCGGCGTCGATAACGTCGATCTGGAAGCGGCGACGCGGCGCGGGATCGTCGTGATGAACAGCCCGACCGGCAACAGCATCACGACCGCCGAGCATGCAATCTCGATGATGATGGCGCTCGCGCGGCATATCCCGGCGGCGAACGCGGCGTTGCGCGCGGGCAAATGGGAGCGCGGGAAATTCACCGGCGCGGAGGTTTGCAACAAAACGCTCGGCGTGGTTGGCCTCGGCAATATCGGGCGAATCGTCGCGGATCGCGCGCTGGGGCTCAAGATGAAAGTGATCGGATACGATCCGATCCTGACGTCAGAAGCGGCGGCGCGCGCCGGCATCGAACTGGTCTCGCTCGACGAATTGTTTCAACGCGCGGATTTCATCACGGTGCACACGCCGCTCACGCACGATACGACCGGACTGGTCGGCGCGGCGGCGTTCGCGAAGATGAAGAAGGGCGTGCGCATCATCAATTGCGCACGCGGCGGGATCGTCGATGAGGCCGCGCTCGCAGACGCGCTCGCGTCGGGCAAGGTCGCGGGCGCCGCGCTCGACGTATTCGTCGAGGAGCCGCCGCCAGTCGATCATCCACTGCTGAAATTCGACAACGTGATCGCGACGCCGCATCTCGGCGCTGCCACCGACGAAGCGCAGGTGCAGGTGTCGGTGGATATCGCGCAGCAAGTGGCGGAGTTCCTGATCGATGGAACGATCCGCAGCGCGGTAAATATTCCGGCGCTCTCGCCGAAGGAACTCGAGGTGCTGGGCCCTCATCTCAGGCTCGGCGAAAAGCTCGGCCGGCTCGCCGCGCAATTGATCACGGATTCGCCGACGGAACTGACGCTCGCGTTCGGCGGCGAAGCGGCGAATCTCAAGCCCGACGCGATCACGGCCGCGGTGCTCAAAGGCCTGATGAGTGGATTTCTCGACGAAGATCTGAACTACGTCAACGCGCCGTTTATTGCGCGTGAACGCGGAATCAACGTGACGGAAACGCGCTCGCGCGAAATCACCGACTATTTGAACACGCTGACGCTGACGGTGCGCACGCGCGCGGGCGATCATGAAGTTGCGGGCGCAGTGCTCGGCAATCGCGCGCTCAGGCTCACGCGAATCGACGGCTATCACGTTGAGGCGGTGCCGGAAGGCTATTTCCTGATGCTGCACAATCGCGACGTGCCAGGTGTGGTGGGCGCCGTCGGCACGATGCTCGGGCAGGCGGGAATCAACATCGGCGGGCTCGAGCTGGGGCGCGATCGCGTCGGCGGCACCGCGCTCAGCATCTTCGAAGTGGACGAGCCGGTGCCGCAGACGGTCCTCGACAAGCTGAAAACCCTGCCTGCGATAACGGCGGCGACGCTGCTGAAGCTCTGAACATTTTTTGCGCGCGCTGATCGTCGATTCGGTCAGGTGCGCGCGCGGGGTGGCGCCACGGGCGCCAGCCGGGGGGAACGAGATGAAGACAGTTGCCGTGATCGGCACGCAGTGGGGCGACGAAGGCAAGGGCAAGATCGTCGATATGCTGGCGGCGGATGCCGACGTCGTCGTGCGCTACCAGGGCGGCAACAATGCCGCGCACACGCTGGTCGTGGACGGCAAGAAATTCGTGCTGCGGCTGGTCCCTGCGGGCGCGCTGCATCCGGGCAAGGCGTGCGTGATCGGCAACGGGCTGGTGGTAAATCCGATCGCGCTGCTCGAGGAAATTTCAGATCTGAAACGCAGCGGGCATCTCGCCGATGACGCGCTATTCAAGATCAGTTACGACGCGCACATGGTGATGCCGTATCACATCGCGATCGATCGCGCGCGCGAACAGCGCCTCGGCAAGCGCGCGATCGGGACGACCGGCTTCGGTATCGGTCCGACCTATGAAGACAAGATGGCGCGCGTCGGGCTTCGATTCGAAGACCTGCTCGATTTCAAATTTTTCAGCGAGAAGCTCAGGCGCAACGTCGCGGAGAAGAACGCATATCTTAAGGCGATCCTGAAAGCGAAACCGGTCAAGGCCGACGAGATTCTCGATGCGATGAAGAAAGCGCGGCGGCGTCTGATGCCGTATCTGTGCGACACGGGCGCATACGTCAGCGACGCGATCGACGCGGGCCGCAAGGTGCTGTTCGAAGGCGCGCACGGCACGATGCTCGATATCGATCACGGTACTTATCCGTACGTGACTTCGTCGAACTGCGTGGCCAGCGCGGTGTTCGGCGGTACCGGAATCGGGCCGGGCAATCTAGACGCGGTGCTCGGCATCAGCAAGGGCTACACGACGCGCGTCGGCGCGGGCCCGTTTCCGAGCGAGTTCACCGGCTATCTCGCGGATTCGCTGCGCGAAGAGGGCGACGAATTCGGCAGCGCAACCGGGCGTCCGCGGCGGATCGGATGGTTCGACGCTGTGCTCGCGCGCTACGTCGCGCGCGTCAACGGGATGTGGGCGCTGGCGCTGACCAAGCTCGACGTGCTGACGGGGATCGATCCGCTGAAGATCGTCGTCGGCTATCAGATCAAGGGCAAGCATTACGATCGGATTCCGCCGTCGCATCGGATGCTGATCAACGCGAAGCCGATCTTCGAAGAGATGCCTGGATGGCACGAGAGTCCGGCGTCGGCGCGGAGCCTCGCCGAATTGCCGGCGAAAGTGCGCAACTACGTGGACCGCATCGCGGAACTGGTCGGCGTGCCGATCGCGATGATCGGCGTCGGCAAGGAGCGCGAAGCAACGATCGTCGTGCGCAATCCGTTCGCGGACTAGTGCGACTACTGGATTGTTAGGGAACCCGCCTAAACTTCGACGATTTCAATTTGCGACGCCATCTCTTCGACGCCACGCGTCTCGAGGCTTAGTTCTATTGCCTCGCGAATGTTTGCCAACGCCTCTTCCTTGGTCCTGCCTTGCGAGACGCAGCCGGTAAGCGCTGGACATTCCGCAACGACCCATCCGTCTTTGCCATGCTTGAGCGTCACGAAAACTTTCATGCATCCAAGGTATCAAATGCAGCATGAGCGTCCGACGGCGCAGTGCTACGCTTCGCAGACGGCGGCGAGGCTCGAGAGCGCGACGCCGCGCCGTCCCTGCCGGACGTCGTTGCGATCGAAGCCGTTGGTGCAATAGCCGAGCGAAATTCCGGTCGCGGGATCGGCCCATCCGATTTGACCGCCGGCGCCGCCGTGCCCGAACGCATACGGGGAGTTGGTTTTGCCGAAGCCGCGATAGTTCGCGAGACCGTCACCGCCCGCGACGACCACGCCGAGCGCGCGATTCACCTTGACGCCGAAAATCGGATCCTTGTAATCGCCCGAACGCACGCGCAGCGCTTCCTGCAAAGTTTCCGGCTTGATCAGCGGCGCGCCATCGACGGTGCGATTGTGCAACAGCCCCTGGTAGAACAGCGCGAGGTCGCCCGCGGTCGTGATTCCGCCGCCGCCGGGAACCCCGGCCTCTTTCACGATTGCTTGATTGAAGCCGAGGATCGCTTCTTCGGTTACTTCCGTTTCAGGCAGTTCCGGGAAGCCCATTTTTTTGCGCTCTTCGTTGGTGAGCGGATCGCCGACGTAGCACAGTTCGGCTACCCGGCCATGATATTCCTTCGGTAGGCCGACGCGCAGTTCAGGCAATCCGAGCGGCGTCGAAATTCGATCGTAAACGAACTGGCGAAAATCCTTGCCGGTGCGCCGCTCGATTATTTCCGCGATCGCCCAGAATCCCGACGTCGCATGGTATTCGTACTTGCTCCCGACTGGCCATTCGAGCCGCCACTTCGAAAAACGCTCGAGCCGCTTCGACTTGTCGAGCCATTCGCTCTGCGGATACGGCGCGTTGGGAAATCCGCCGATGTGCAGCAACACTTGCTCGACGGTGATACCGTCTTTGCCGTTGGTGCCGAACTCGGGAACGATGTCGGCGACTTTTTCGCTCGCGCTTAGCTTGCCCTCGCCCATCAGGATCCACGAGGCGGCCGACATGATCGCCTTGGTGCACGAGAAAATCGTGTAGAGGGTCTCGTTGGTGGCAGGCTTTTCAGCGCCGCCCTGCACCGCGTTGCCGACGGTGCGCATCGCGCCGATTTTTCCGTTGCGCGCAATCGCGATCTGCGTGGAAGGCAGCAGTCCTTCTTTCACTTCGCGCTCGGCGCGATTGAAAAGCGCCTCGACCTTTTGCGGATCGAGACCGATTTCACGCGGATTTTCGGCAAAATGCTTCTGCTCGGGCATCGCAGGATTCTCCCTCGGACCGTTTGACGTTTTCGGGATATAACACAGAATCGGCAACCCGTCAGCGCTTACCGCCAAGGCGCCAAGACACCAAGTTTTTGTAAACGTCCCTTTTCCTCCGACTTGGCGCCTTAGTGGTTGAAATGGATTCAGGCGAGCGCGAGCGGCGGGCCCTGCGCCGAGATCCAGCCGGCGCGGCCGGGCAGCGTCGTGCGGATGATTTCGCATACTGGCAACTCTGCGCGATTCAAGCGCGATGCGATCTCGCGAAGTTGCACGAAAAGCGCGCCGCGATCCTTCAGTGCACGAATCAGCGCCGTGAAATTTCCAAGCTGGCTCATCCCCTCGGTTTCAGCATGGATCGTATGCACATTGAGCGCGTCGGCGCGGCATTGGCCGAGGTAGAAATCGCGAACCGCAGCGACGTCGCGCAGATCGCTGCGGCCCATCACTTCATCCAGCGTCGGTAAGGTAGTCGGAATTTCGGGCGTCGTGAGGACCTGGCCGTTGACGACGCATCGGTACGGCACGATGCCGCGCGTGTCGCTGCGGTAATCGAGATGCATCGTATCGAGCGCGACCGAGGCCGCGTCGTTGGTGCGCCAGCCCGGCGCCGCGAAACTCTTCGACGGCTCGCCCAGAATCGCGCGGTACACCTCGAACGCGTCGGCCAGTTCGTCGCGCACGCCGCGCTCGCCGATATCGTCGAGATGATCCTGCCATCGCACGTGATCGTAGCCGTGCACGCCGACTTCGAAGCCGCGCGCCTTCAGTTCGCGCAGCGTGGACGGAAATGACAGCGCGATCGGGCGCGAGGGGAGCAGCGTGCCCGAAAGAATCGTGCGCATCCCGTACATCGCGACCGCCTTGGTGCGAAACATCTTGCCGACGAAACCGCGATTGCGGAACACGCGCAAAATCGCGCGGCCGGAATTGTCGGGGCCCATCGCGATGTAGAAACTCGCCGCGACAGTCTCGCGCTCGAGCATTTCCGCGAGGCGCGGGACGCCTTGCTCGAGACCCTGATGGGTGTCGACGTCTATCTTAAGAGCTATTTCCACCGCTTGAGTGCGATTTCCACCGGTGATCGATTTGCGATCACTTCGCCATCTCGGCACGGAACCAGTCCATCGAGATTTTCACGCCCTCGCGCAGATTCACCTTGGGCGTGACGCCGAGCAGCGTGCGCATTTTCGTGTTGTCGGGCACGCGCCGCGGGATGTCCTCGTAGCTGCTGCCGTACACTTCTTCCTGCGTGACGAAAGTTATTTTCGATTTCGAGGGCCCGAACAACTCGAGCATCAGCTCGGCGAATTCGAGCACGCTGGTTTCGACATCGATGCCGATATTGATCGCTTCGCCATTGGCCGCGGGATTGATGCCCGCCTGCACGGTCGCGTCGATCGCGTCGGTAACATAGGTGAAGCATCGCGTCTGTTTGCCGTCGCCGACCACGGTAAGATCGGCGCCGCGCAACAATTGCCCCATAAAGATCGTGAACAGCCGCCCGACATCGACCTTATCGAGCCGCGGGCCGTACGCGTTGAAGTAGCGCACCACCGTCACCGGCATCCCGAGCTTGTGATAGGCAAAACAAAAATGCTCGCCGACCGCCTTCGACGTCGAGTAGCACCATCGATCGATACTGGTCGCGCCGAGCACGCGATCGTCATCCTCGCGCCACGGCACCTTGGGATTTCTGCCGTACACCTCGGAGGTCGAACTGAACACGACGCGCTTGTTGTACTTGTAGGCGGCCTTCAGCACATTCTGCGTGCCGTTCACGTTGACGTTGAGCGTTTGATACGGATCCGCGACGTAGTGCTCGACGCCGACGACCGCTGCGAGATGGTAGATCAGATCGGTCTTGGCGATCAGGCCGTCGAGCAATTCCAGATTGAACACCGAGTCGTGCACATACTGAAAGCGCGGATTGTTCAGCAGGTGGCGGACCTTGCCGATCGAGCCGGTATCGAGCACGGAGACCTCGTCGCCGCGCGCGATGAACGCGTCGGAAAGATGAGAACCGAGAAATCCCGCGCCGCCAGTAATAAAAATGCGCATGTGATCCTCCGCGCTATTCAAGCCTGAGATTGCGATCGCCAGTTGCGCCGCTTAGCGCCGCGCGCGCAGCTTCCTCGACGCCATCCTCGAACTGCACGACGCTGACGGCGACGCTGCCCTCGCCCGCCGCGACTTCGATCGAGCCGTCGGGATTATGTCGCACGATTTGTCCCGGCGCGCCGCAATTTCCGGCTTCGGCCGCAATCCTTGCGCTCCATACCAGCAGCTTTTTTCCGCCCGCGAAACAGAATGCGCCCGGATACGGATGCGTCACGGCGCGCACGAGGTTGAAAATTCGCCGCGCGGGCCATCGCCAATCGATTCGTCCATCCTCCGGCCGCCGGCGACCGAAGTAACTACCCTGCGAGATATCCTGTTTGCGGCGCGGCGCAGTGCCGGTGACTATTCGCGGATGCATCTCGGCGATCAATTCGACGCCGAGCGGGATCAGCTTGCGATAGAGCGAAAGCGCGTTGTCATCATCGTCGATTGCGACTGCGCGCTGTCCGACGATATCGCCCGCATCGGCGCGCGCAACCATATGATGCAGCGTGACGCCGGCTTCGCGCTCGCCGTTCACGAGCATCCAGTTCACCGGCGCGCGTCCGCGATACGCGGGCAGCAGCGACGGATGCAGATTGAACGCGCCGATGCTCGCGAGTCGCAGCACGCTGTCTTTAATCAAGTATCGATAGGAGAAGGAGTACAGCACCGACGGCTCGATCGCGGCGACAGCGGCCTCCACCGAAGCATCGACACGATCGGGCGCGTGGACGGGAATGCCATGCGACTCCGCAAGTTGCGCGCACGAGTTCCACCAGATTTCTTCGTGAGGATCGTCGCGATGCGTAAACAGCGCGGCAATCGGCGCGCCAATCTCGAGCAGCGCCTTGATGCATCGAAAACCCATCTCGTGATACGCGAACAGCACGCAGCGCGACGATCGAATCGATTCGGCGGTGTCGGCATTCGAGCGATCTGTTGCCACGATAGATGGTGGGCGAGCCGCGTGCGCAAGCCGAGCGGCTAGTGCTTGTCGATGGCGTCGTCAGCGGCGCCATGCACCGCGCGCACGATATAAGTCGGACGCCGCCGCACCTCGATGTAAATTCGCCCCACGTACTCGCCGATCAATCCAAGCGCCAGAAAAATCACGCCGACGAAAAAGAACAGCACCGCGAACAGCGTCCACAGCGCGCCTTCCTGCTGCGGCCCGTAGATCAATCGATGCGCCAGCAGGATCGTCGCGAACAACGCGTCGAGCACGAAGATGCCGACGCCGGTCAGGCTCAGCGCCTGGATCGGGATCAGCGAAAATCCGGTGATGAGATTCAGGCTGAGTTTCGCGAGCCCGAACAGATTGTACTTGGACTCGCCGCCGGCGCGGGCGTCGTGGCCGACGGGAATTTCCGCGACGCGCTTGGCGAACGTGTTGGCGAGCGCCGGCACGAATGACGCCTTCTCGTCGCAATCCACGACCGTGTCCACGATATGCCGGCGATACGCGCGCAGCATGCATCCGTAATCATGCATCGGCACGCCGACGATCATCGAGGTGAGGCGATTGTGCAGGCGCGACGCGTATCTGCGATACGCCCGATCGTGCCGCTCTTCGCGCCATCCGCCGACGACGTCGTTGCCATCGTCGATCGCGGCGAGCAAGCGCGGGATTTCCTCGGGCGGATTCTGCAGATCGGCGTCGAGCGTGACGACCACGTCGCCGCGCGATTGCCGAAAGCCGGCGAGAATCGCTGAATGCTGTCCGAAGTTGCGCGCCAACTCAACGACGCGCACGCGCTCGTGCTCCGCGGCGGAAATCTCGCGCAGCATTCTGAGCGAATCATCGTGCGAGCCGTCGTCGATAAATACGACTTCCCACGGACGGTCGAGAGTGTCGAGCACCGGCTTCAATCGCGACCACAGCCGCTCGAGATTCGCCGATTCGTTGTAGACCGGCACCACGATCGATACGAGTTGCGGATGCGTCGCCGACGCAAACGACGTCGTTCGAATTGGCGATATTTTGCCTGGGGAACTCAATCTCGTCGCGCGGCGCCTGCCGATTTCGGCTCGTTGCCGCGCCTTTACATTCTTGCAGACGCATTCATCAATTTAAAGACGACCCTGTTGACCGCCACGACCGGCCTCGCGAGACTGCATCGACCATGCTCGCGAACAGCCGCCGCAATCGTTTGATCCTGTGCGCTCTGGTGGCGGCTGCGCTCTACCTTCCGGGTCTCGGCGCACCCGCGCTGTGGGAGCCGGACGAGGGGCGCTACGCGGAAATCGCGCGCGAGATGGTCGCCTCGCGCGACTACGTCACCCCGCGCAACAATTTCGAGCTCTACTTCGAGAAGCCGCCGCTGGTGTATTGGTGCGACGCGGCGATGATCGATCTGTTCGGGCCGACAGAATTCGCCGTGCGATTGCCGTCGGCACTTTTCAGCATCGGGCAAGTCGTCGTCACCGCCGCGCTCGCCGACGCGATGCTCGGTGCGAGCGCTGGCTTGCTCTCCGCGCTCGCACTGATGCTCATGCCATTGTTTTTTGCCTTCGCGCGATTCGCGACGCTCGATCCGGCGCTGGCTTTTTTTCTCACTGCGGCGCTCGCTTCCTTCTATCGAGCCTCGCGCGGCGGCTCGTTCGGCAATCGCACCAGCCGCTTCTGGATGATCGTATCCGCCGCGATGCTCGCATTGGGCACGCTCGCCAAAGGTCCAGTTGCGCCAATCCTCGGCGTGGCGATCATTTTGCTTTGGCTTGCGGCGGCGCATCGCCTCCGCGAAATCGCGGCGATGCCGCTAATCTGGTGCGCTGCGCTCTACCTTGCGATCGCGATGCCGTGGTTCGTCATCGCGGAGGCGCGGAATCCCGGCTTCCTGCGCTTTTTTTTCATCCACGAGCATCTGCAGCGCTACGTCTCGTCGCGCGAGCATGGATGGGGACCGTGGTTTTTCATCCCGATCGTGCTTGCCGGATGCTGGCCGTGGATTTTCTTCGCGCCGCTCGGATGGTCCGCGATGCGCACTCCGCGCGCCGCTTCCGACCAAGGCTCCGCCACTCTGCTGCGTTCGGATGCTCGCTTCCTTTTGATTTGGTTCATCGTAATATTCGTTTTCTTTTCGATTCCGCGCTCCAAACTCGGCACTTACATTCTGCCTGCGCTACCGCCCCTCGCGATCTTCGCCGGATGTGGCCTCGCTCGATTGAGTTCGCTGGCGGATGAGCATCGCATCCGCGTGCTCAAGTACTGCGCGATCGCCAACGCCGCGATCGCAACGATCGCCGCCGTCGCGCTCGCCGTGGCGCTTCATCCGACGCATCCGGCACTCGCGCAAACCGGTATTCTCGTCGCAGTTGCGATCGCGCTCGGCGCCGCCTCGATGTATGCGCTTGGCCGCGCTGGCAACCGGATCAATTTCGGTATCGGCGCTCTCGCGATCGCGATGGCCCTCACGATCGCACTGGCGGAGAAGGCGCGTGACGATGCAGCATCGCTCTCGACGTATCGAAACCTCGCGCACGCGGTCGAACCGTATCTCGGCGCCGCGGGCAGCGAATGCGCGCTCGCGTCGTATCGGCATTACGTGCAGTCGCTGCCTTTCTACACTCATCGGCGCGAAACGCGCGTCGTGTATTGGGGCGAATTGTCCGAAGTGAATCTCGGCTCGCGCGTCAAATCCCCCTTCCTGATTGGCTCCGATGCTCGCCTTGGTCAAGTCTGGGGCTCCGGCAGTTGCATGGTGCTGATCGCGAACGCCCGCGATCTCCCCGCGCTGCGCGGAGTGCTCAAGCCCGCGCCCGTCGTGCTCGGATGCGAGGGCAAGAAGTATGCGCTGTACAATGGAAGCCTCGCGCCGCCTCCAGCCGCGTCCGCCTGCGTGGCGCAATCGGGTCGCTAAATGCGTCGCATCGCTTCGAGGGTACTTGGAATCGGTTCGGTCCGACTGTAGCTTTCTGGCATGCGAAGTTCTGAGTTGCGGCGAACGCGAGAATTCGGCGCATCGATGTCGTTTTTTCAACGCCAATTTAACTGGCAAGAGATTGCATAACGGTGGCTGATAAGAAATCCGATACCACGCCCGAAAATCCGGAGGCGATCGCCGCCGCGCCGGATCGCGATCAGCCGCTGAGCCAAATCCTCACCCAGGCGCGCGAGCGCCGCGGCCTAACACGCGATCAGGTCGTCGCCGACGCGCATGTGCCGTTGCTCTATCTCAAGATGATCGAGACCGACGACTACGGCCTGATTTCCGATCGCCTCTACCTGATTCCCTTCCTGCGCAAATATGCGGCCTTCCTCGGTCTCGAACCGGAGGAAATTGCCTCGCGCTTCGTCCGCGACATGCAACACGCCGAAAGCAACGTAGTGCGGATGTCGGAACCGATCACGATGGTGACGAAACGCCGCGGAGTTTTGCGGTCAATTACGTTTGTCGTTCTCGCGCTGCTGGTTTTGATTTTGATCGGCGATTTTGTCTGGCGCCGATTCACGGTCGTGCGCGAGACGATCGAGCCCGCCGCGAGCGCGCCGATCGCCGCGACGCCCGCCCCGCTCACGATCCTGCCGACGGTCATTCCCGCGGCGCCTGCGGCGATTCCGACGCTTGCGCCGCCGACGCCCCGTCCGACCGCGACGTTCTCCAGGCCTGCCGGACGCGCCATCGCGCCATCCCGCAAGGTCCCGGCATTCGACGACTAAAACCGCCTAATGCAACACCGCGTTCGCGATCTCTTCCGCGACCAGGATTTTCGCCTTGCGCGGATCGTCGCCCGAATGCACCACGGCCACCACTTTCAACTGATCGAGTGAGCCCTCGATCGATGCGCGCGCGACGATCACCGTGTCGTAGAGTTCATTCTTCGGGATGCTGTCGTACGGAGTCGGCGCGTTCGCGCCGCTCATCTGATTGCGCATCGCCTGGTAGTTCTTGTAATTCTCCGTCATCGGATCGAGCGGATTCAGCGCATGCGCGCGCGCCTGCGTTTCGAACGGATCGGCTGACGGAGCGTTGCCCGTGTCGCCCAACGGAGGCGGCTCGGCGCCGGCCGCCTTCAGCAATTCGACCATCGACGGATCGCCCGGAAACAATTGGTTCAACGAGACGCCGGGCGCCAGCAGTTGCTGATTGATGGTCACCGTCAGCGTCACCGATTCGGTTGGCTCCGCTGGCGGCGAGTGCCGCGCGACCCGCAACGCGTCGCCGAGCACGTTCTGCACGACCGGATCGGTGCAGATCGCTACCACGCTGGCATTCGCGGGAATCTCGAGCTTGCCGGCTTTCTGGATGTCGGCGGCGCGCACCCGTACCGACGTCCCCGCGATCGCGAGACACAGCGCGCCCACAGCGACTAATCTCATCACGCTGCTCTTCGGCCACATCGCGATCACGGAATCTTCTGCTGCAGCAGTTCCTGCGCTCTTGCGGCGCGCCATTCGATCAGCCGCGTCGCCAGCTCGCGATCTCCAAGCGCGATTATCTGCGCGGCAAACAGTCCCGCGTTGGCGGCGCCGGGCTTGCCGATCGCCATCGTCGCGACCGGCACGCCCTTCGGCATCTGCACGATCGACAGCAACGAATCGATTCCGTTGAGCCAAGTCGTCGGCATCGGCACTCCGATCACCGGCAGGATCGTTTTCGCCGCGACCACACCCGGCAGATGCGCCGCGCCGCCCGCGCCCGCGATTATCGTCATCAATCCTCGCGCCGCCGCGCTCGCCGAATACTCCAGCACAACCTCAGGCGTGCGATGCGCCGACATGATGCGCACTTCATGCGATACCTTCAGCTCCGTCATCACCTCGGACGCCGCCGACATGTATTCCCAGTCGCTCTCGCTGCCCATGATTACGCCCACGATCGGTGCGTTGGTATCGGCCATCGGCTCGCTCTCCGTTCACGCTTTGAAAAATTCGTCACTCCGAGCTTGAAGGCTGATTCGAGCTTGAGTCCAAGTCAAGCTGCGGATAGGAGCGCGCGGACGAATTCGGCAGAATAAACGGCGATGGCGACTCCGATTCCCGGCAATCAATGCGAATTCACGCTCGCAGAAATCGCGGCGGCGACCGGCGCTCAGGTGCGCGACGATCTCGCGACTAAGGTCCGCGGCGTCAGCATCGACACCCGCGCGATCGCGACCGGCGCGCTGTTCGTGGCGCTGCGCGGAGAATCGCGCGACGGCCACGATCACCTCGACCAAGCGATTCAGCGCGGCGCTGCCGCGGCGATCGTCGAGAGCGGCAGGCATCTCGCGGGCATCGTTTGTGTCGAAGTGCCGGACACGCTCGTCGCGCTCGGACAGCTTGCTCAATTCCATCTTGCGCGGATGCGCTCGGTGCGTTTGCTCCCGACCATCGCGATCGGCGGCGCGGCTGGCAAAACCACTACCAAGGAACTCACCGCGGCGGCGGCGCGCACCGTCTTCGGCGACACGCTCGCGACAGTCGGCAATCTCAATAATCGCATCGGCGTTCCGATGACAATTTTCACGCTCGCCAGCGCGCATCGCGCCGCAGTGCTCGAATGCGGCACCAACTTGCGCGGCGAGATCGACGCCCTCGCGCAGATCGTCCAGCCCGATTGCGCGCTCGTGCTCAACGTCGATCTCGAGCACACCGCAGGCATCGGCACGCTCGACGACGTCGCCGACGAAGAGGCGGCGCTGTTCTCGACCACGCGGCGATGCGCGATCACGTCGTCGGAAGAACCGCTGGTGCTCGCAAGAATTCCGGCTCGTTTGCAGCGGCTCACGTTCGGCAAGTCGCCGGACTCCGATGTCAGGCTCGAAAGTCGAACTGTCGGCGCGAATGGACGCGCGAGAATCCGCATCGCGCTCGGCCCCGCGCTCTGCCGCGACGACGATGCCCGCCGTCTCGACCTCCAGATCGATCTCCTCGGCGAAACCGCCGCGCTCAACTGCGCCGCCGCGATCGCCGGCGTCGCCGCGATGCGCGGTGAACCACTGACAGCGGGCGAACTTCGCGCGATCGCCGATGCGCTGGCAGTCGTGCAACCTGTAGCTGGACGCCTCGCGACCAGCTCGATTCGCGGCATCCGCGTGATCGACGATACCTATAACTCCAACCCCCGCTCGATTCGCGCAGCGCTCGCCGCCGCGCGCGAAGTCGCCGACGGACTTGGCGCGCGCTTGGTGATCGCGATGGGCGATATGCTCGAATTGGGTGCGATGTCGCGTGAGGCGCACGAAGCGAGCGTTCGCGACGTGATCGATTTGCGGCCTGCTGCGTTTGTGGCCGTAGGTCCCGAAATGTGCGCCGCGAAGGAGGTGATCGCCGCCAGCAGTACGACGATGCTAGTCACGGCGCCGGACAGCGCCGCCGCCGCAAAATTGATCGCATCGATCGTGCGCGCGGGCGACGTCTTGCTGATCAAGGGTTCGCGCGGGATGGCGATGGAGCGCATCCTCGATTCGCTCCGCACCCCTTAGGCATTTCTACTCTTCCAGAATATCCGCGAGATGCTTCAGACTCTCCGCGTCTCCAATCGCGACCAGATGATCTCCCTCTTTCACGATCGTGCCCGGGTCTGGAATTATCGAGATCGGATCATCGCCGCGCTTCAGCGCGACCACTCGGAGCTTCGCAGTTCCGCGCTCGACTGCCTCGATCGTCTTCCCCACCGCATGACTGCCCGGCTCGATCTCAATTTCCTCCAGATCGATCTCGTCGCCATGCCCCGGCGTCGCCAGTTCGAGAAAATCCACCACCGCCGGCCGCAGAATCATCGACGCGATCCGCATCCCGCCCCGCTGATAGGCCGAGATCACCTGGTTCGCGCCCGCCGACTTGAGCCGCCGGAGTCCCGTTTCCGATTCTCCGCGCGCGTGAATCGCGATACCAGGATTTTTCTCGCGCGCCGACAGCGTGATGTACACATTGTCGGCGTCGGAATCGGTCGCCACCACGATCGCGCGCGCCGACTGTATCCCCGCCTCCTCCAGAATTTCGTCCTCCAGCGCTGACCCGTTGACGTGCAACACCTCAAGGCGCGACAACTCTTTTTCGAGCGCCGGATTCGACTCGATCACCACCACCGGCACGTCGTGCCGCTTCAGTTCCTCGGTGACCACGCGGCCGAAGCGCCCGAACCCGCAAACGATCACGTGCTTTTCCAACTGATGGATTTTTCGTTGCATCGCGCTGATCCCCAGGAAATCTCTGAGCTGACCTTCGATCACAACCTCGGCCGCCACCGCCAGCAGGTACAATCCCGTTCCGACGCCGGTGACGATCAACACCATCGTGAAGATTTGGCCCTCCGCGCTGAGCGGCTTCACTTCGCGATAGCCGACCGTCGAAATCGTAATTACCGACATGTAGAGCGCGTCGAGGAACGTCATCTCCTCGATCAAGATGTAGCCCGCGGCTCCCGCGCCCAGCAGAACTACTATCCCGGTAATCGCAAATAGGAGTCGGCGCGCCGGACTGCCTAAAAATCCGGACTGCGGCGCAGAGTCCGATCCTGCCCGCGATCGATTTGCGTTCGCTCCGCGATTTTCCTTCTGCGCCATATCCGCTTCTCGGCTAAACTCTGCCCCCGCGGCGACTTGGCATCGCGCTCGTCTGCAACCGCCGCCTCGCTCGCCGTTATACTCGCGAGCCTCGCGACAAAACGAAAGCGGCCGCCTTTCGGCAGCCGCTATCACCATTCGCTCGATCGCTCAACGCGAATCTTAACGCCGCATCGACTCGCTCTCGATCGACCGGTTCAACTCCACACGGTCCAGATCACGCAAATCGCTGGTCGGCCGCATCAAAATCCAATCGCCATCCAGTAGAACCCGTCATTCGGCTTCTGCGTCACCAGCGCTCCGCCGATCCGATCCGATCGAAACACGCCGACGGTCCGCGTCAGACTCACCACGTCGATGATCACCTTGCCGGTGTTCACCGCCGTTGAGTTCGACAGCGCCGCCATCGTCCACAGGCACGAATTGGGAAACGCCAGCGGCCACGTCACTTGATACGTCGTATTCAGATCGAGTCCGCCGCCTGGAAATTGCGACCCCCATTCGACGATCGCCGACACCGCGCCGCGATTTATGTCCGCGACCGGGATCTTCAAGTACCCGTTGCCGTCGATCGATCCCACGAAACGGGTCATGAACGACTGCAACACCTCGATACTCGCGATATTGATGTCCTGGCGCTGCTTCAGAAATGACGTCCGGTTGGCCAGTTGCTGATGCGGCTGGTTCGCGATGCCGATTCCGTCGAAGCCCGCGTCGATCGCCGCGCCCTCGACCGGATCGGTCGCCTGAATCTCGTACACCTCATTCGCAATGTATATTGGGGTATCGACTAGTGTAGCCATTGACTACCTCAGAAAGTCAGCGTCCAGGTGCCACTGAGACTCATGCCTGTAGTAAATAGTATTGGCGCGATAGTCTTTCGCGCGATCATCGGGGTCGGCGCCGTCGCACCCGGCAATCCAACTGCCGCACGATTCGCAAACAGTGCCAGTTCCTGAATAGTCAGTCCCAGCGCGCCCGTATCTGTTCCACTGAGCGACCAGTCGAGTGCCACCGCGCCGTTCCCGTCCAGCGTGTGGCTATCAAGCGCCTTGTAATACGCCGGCGCCGTCAGCGTGGTGTCGTTTACCATCGGCGGATTCGATCCCGATGCAAACCCGATCGCCGACGCAAACTCGCCGGCCGTATCGCCACCCAGCAATGACGCCAGCGCCGGACGGCCGGCGTACACGAACAGGTTTCGGCCTTCGTATGCCCAAACCAGCCTGCCCGCTTCGACCAGGCGGATTCTAACAATTCCAACCGGCCTTCCCATCTTAACCTCCGTGTAAAACCGCCGCGCCATTCAACGTCAGCGCTGAATCCGCGAGTATCGGTTCGTTGGCGCCATATGTAATTCCGCTGTGCCGGTAATGGCCGTCATAAAGCGGCATGATCGGACCGATCTGATCGCCGAGCGACTGTGCTCCGATCGTAATGACTAGTGCGCCATCGCGCGGCGCCGGCGCCGCGTCGAGCTGGTCCCGCGCGTCCCCATCCAGCGTGAAGCTATCGTTGGGAAGCGGCGCTTCATCCACGATTGGTGGCGGCGAAAACCAAATCGAATCGAGCCGCGAGCGCGCCGGCCTGAAGAAATCGATCGCCGCCCGCGCCAACGCGATCGCCGCCCCCTCCACTTCCTGGCCGTCCTTCAGATTGATGACCACCCGGAACACCGACCAGCCCTGGCTCGCCGGATATGCATTCCCGCCCCACGTCGCCTGCCCCTCCAGCAGATCGACGGCGGTCCATCCGAGCGCGCCAAGCGCGCGCTTGATCGCGAACGGAGTCCCGCGAAGTCGATGCAGCGGGATCGCGACCTTCAGCAAATCGCGTTGCGCCAGGTCGACCAGGCCTCCGCCTACTACAACGCCCTCGGCCTCGATCAGGTTGTCGATATCGATCAGCAGATCGATATTCGTAAGCGCATCGACGCCAACCGTAAGCGGCGCGACCAACTGCCAGAGCGGTGACAGAACGTCGAACTGCCACGCGAGAAACGGCAGCGCGCTCTCGGGCACTGAATCGATTCGATAAACTAGCAACGGCGCCAGTTCGAGCGCGCCCAGCCGCTTGATCAGCACCAGCAAGGACTGCGTGCGCAGATCGTTTATCGAAGGCGGCGAAGACAGCTCAGCCATCAGCTATGCTCCGGGCTGAAGGCCTGCGTCAGTGTAATTGCGGTGCAGTTGGCCCATTGCCCGGCCGACAACTGCGTATAGTGCGGCGCGTCCACGGTCACCTCATAGACTCCGGGCACGGACAGCGCCGCCACGATCTGGCTGGGCACGATATCGCGCTGGATCTTCGACGCCAGATCGATTGCGAACTGCTGTGCCGCTGCGCTGGCAGCGGCAATCGTCTGGGTCGGATCCGCGTCGGCATACATCGTCACCGTCGCAACCATCTGATAATCCACTTCGACCACCGCGAGCGCGTTGACCGTGTCGGTCAGCGGCCTCACCGTCTCCGCGTTGACTGCGGCCTGCACTTTTGCGAGCAGCTCGCTGCTCGCTATACCCGCCAGATTCGGCGCGGGCGCGGGCTGAATAGTCACTGGCCCGGTGAGTACATATACATTCACCGTACCTGGTACCGGACTGACTATTTGCGCATCCACGATCGACGGGTCCGCGCCCATCGCGAAGAACCGGTAAGCCGCCACCGGACCCGCCGTGCTGAACTGATTCGGCGCCTGCTGGATTCGCATCCGCAAATGCTCGTCGGTCTCCGGCGCCGAGCCGTCCGCGGTCGGCGTCACGTTGCCCACGCTCGCGATCAGCGCACTCGGATTGATCTGTACCCGCACCTGTTCCGCAAGGTACCCGTTGGCAGCTTCGCCCGGCACTGTCGCCGCCGCGCCCACCAACCCCGTGATGGCTCCTGGAGCGATCGCGAGACTCGCAGTCGTCGCGAATGTGAAGTGCCCGTCGGCGGTGCCGATCAAGGTCCCCTTCGTGATAATAAACGGTACGGTTAGCGGCCCGGTCAGCGTGAATTGTAGCGTGGTCAGCGCCGGCTGCGCCGCCAACCGCGTGACGCCGAGCAACTGGCCAAGGTAATCAATCATCGGGAATATCGCGAACGCCAGTAGATTCTGCTCGCCCGCGAATTGAATCGCGTTTCTGACTAATGATTCCCGATACGCATATAGATTAATGAGTAATCGCTCGACCTGCGCCGGTTGCAGTATTCGTCCCGACGCCGCCTCAAATTCCGCGATCATATCGGCCAGGATCTTGTTCGGATCCAGTCCGTCGGCGTCGTTAACGAACACCGGCGGCGGCAGCGACGGGATACCTGCAGCCATCTTTGATTATCCTTTCCGCATCTCCGATGCGGCCTTGCGCTACGCCGCTCCGACTACCGTAATCGTCGTGCTTTGCAGCGGCGCCGACGCATTACCTAGTCGAAGCTGCCAGTTCAGCGTGACGTCGATATGCGCACCCGACTGACCTGCTCCGTCGTTGATCGGCTGCGCCGTCACTGATACCAGCGTCACTCGCGGCTCCCACCGCGCGATTGCCGTCGTCAGTTCGCTCACGATCGCCGGCAACGCCCGATCGATCGGATGATCGAGGTAACGCCAGATGTTTGAGCCGAATGTCGGCCTCAGCGGATCGGTGCCCTGCGGCGTCGTCGCGATTATCCCCAGGCACTGCTTCACGTCGTCGATTCCTTCAACCACCTCGCCAATCGCATCGAGCTTGAGCGACCAGTCCGCCGACCGGATATCTTCCAGCGAGATTGCGCCGACCGCCATCGTCAGCCCGCCACCACATCGCTGCTGGCCGTCACGATTCTTCCGACTAGCGTGCCGCCGTCGCTGTCCTGCACCTGGACCAAATCCCCCAGTCGCGCAACGCCGGCGACTTCGCCGCTGCCAAGCTGAACCTGCCCCGCGCCCCTGATAGTCACATTGCCGCCGGTATCGATTTCGATTTGTGCCCCGCTCGACGTCAGTTGAAAGTTCGCCCCCTCGGGCAGATTGATCGACATCGAATGATTGCCGCCGTCATACTTAATCTCGGCGCCGTCGTTGAACTGAAACTCGAGCAGATGCGCGCCGCGGTCATACTCGACGCTGGTGCCGTCTCGAAACCCGAAGCGCACGACGTCGGCACTGCTCGCCGGCGGCGGGTCCTCGCTCGAATAGATCGCGCCCAGCACCGCGCCGTCTTCGTCGCGAACATCCATCAGGCAGACCACCTGCTCGCCGACATCCGGCAGCCAGTAGCTCTTGTCATTTTTGGTCTTCGCGAACACGACCGGCAGCCACCACGAGATGACGTTGTCGTAATCCGGAAATACTACTCGCACCTTTGCCAGCGCAGGATCCTGCTCACGCACAATACCAACTCGAAACGCCGGAAGCCTCGAGTACGACGGACCGGCATAGGCCGCTAAATCTTTCATCGTGTGTATCTGAGTCCTGTTTCGAGACTAACTGGATTACTCATTTCGCATTTCCGATTCTGTTCGCGGCAATTGATGTCGTATAGCCACTCGCTCGATCGATTCGATGATGCGCAGTCTCAATTTGATAAATGCCGTCCAGCGCTTTCCAACCCTCGACTAGTACATTGCTCCCCGCTACCAGCTTTGTATTCCCTGGACCCTCGATTCGCATCTCGATCGATTCCGCGTTGTGCAATTCGAGCGCGGCGAGCGCCTTCGCCGACGCCTGAACCCCGTTTTCGCACCGCCTCACGATCTTAAGAATGTCTGCACCCGGCGCCGCGTGCGTCGCAGAGGCCGTCCCCGCGATCAATTGCTTCGTCGCGGGATCGAAGTATGAAACCTGCGCGCCGCCGTAAATTCGCCGAGTCCGGTTCTTGAACGAAAATCCGATCGCATCCGCACGCGACATCGTCACCGCGGCCGGGATCGCCTTCAACGCCGCGCAAGAGTAGAAAATGAGTTGCGAACCTCGAACCGTGAAATCGTAACCGTGCTCGATTGCCAGGCGCTTCAGAAATTCAAGATCGGTCTCGAGCCGCTGCGTAATTCGCTCAAACCCGATTCCACCTTCCTCGCTCTCTGCCGCCGCGATAAATTCGAGATCGTACTTCGCCGCGATGCCTCTCGCGATTTCCGTCACTGTCTGCTTCTCGTACCCGGCGCTGTTCCGCGTCCGCATCGCCGGCGTGATATACGACGCCAGGCCGCGCAGCCGCATCGTGTCCGGCGGTCCATCAAGCTCCAGTTCGTCCAGTTGAAAGTCCCCGCAATTGAATAGCTGCTCGCCGCGATAGCCAATCTGTACGTTCATCTGATCGCCCAGAACCGGATACCACGACCCTTGCCAGCGCTGCTGATGATCCTCGACCTGGATCTCGACCTCTCCGGAAGCTGCACTCAGCCTGTCGCTATAGCTAATCGCCAGTATCATCTGAGAAGTCTCAGTTGTTATCTCGACTCCATTGTAAGTGAGTACCCACTCTGGCGAGCGAACCTCAGATTCGATGTCTATAGCCATTACGCAGAAGCAGTCTTCGATCTCCACGGCGGCAGATCGGCGCTGACTACGGTACTCTCGGGTAATATAGGCACGTCGATCGTGATGCCCGCTTCAAATACTGGTTCGATTACTACTTTTGGATTCGCTCTTATTATTGGCGCGTATAGTGTGGCTATTCCGTAGTATCTATACGCGAGCAGGTCCCATCGTTCGCCTTGAGTAGTTACATGAACGACGAACCCCGCTTGATTAGTCATCGCGCGGCGCTCCGTACTATCGCGTTCACCGCTACATCACCGGCTTGCAGCGCCGGGCCTGTCGCGCCGCTCGCCGCTCGAAGTTGCAGCAATGCCGAAACTCCCTCCGCTCCCGCCGACTTTGAATTCTCCGCCGGCGCGATCAACGGCGCCGGCGCGGCAAGGATTTCTGGTCCGTCCGTCGTGACCCACTCCTTCAGCGACAGCGTCACGTTGATCGCTATCGGCGTCCCCAACGCGCTTGATTGATGCGTTCGAAATGCCATCGAGTGAATCACGAAGAAGCCCCGAAACCCTCCGTTGCCGAACACCAACGGTAACGCGCGATGCGCCGCGGCGGTCGATCTCAGCAATGACAATTGTGCGCTCGGATCGGTGAATGACGAATGCAGCATTATCTCCAGCTTCAGCCGCTCCAGCCCGTTTCCCAGCCATTGCAGCCGCGGCCGGCCTTCCAGCACGCGATGCTCCGCGAAATCGTACTCGCGCATCGACTCGAACGTCTCCGGCGATCCGATCACTTCAAACAAAATGTCTCCCAAAACTGCGAACACTCGATGCTCCTTCAGTACTCGGTGCGCTCGCGGCGTCCGGCTTCCTGCTGCAGTTCGTCGAATAGTTGCTCGCGATGCTTTCTGAGCGCGCTTGCCACCAGGTGTTCGATGTCGCCTCGATCGCCGCCGTTGTGAATGATCACTGTCGGCGCCGAGTGAATTGAAATACCTGGCGAGGGTTCTCCTGAAGTTCGCGACTGCCGCCCGCGGGCTGGCTCCGCGAATTCCGCCCGGTTGATTCGTGGCGCCGCGACGATCGCTTTCGCTGCAACTGCCGCCGCCGTATCGAACAGCGCCGTGGGTTCGCCAACCCGTCCGATTGCCACTCGCCCGCCCGATCGATCCTCCGCCGCTGCATACGCACGCCCTCCGCTGAGACCCGATTCACGATTCGCCCACCCGCTAACCATCGCCGCCTTCATCGAGGTGCTCCGCAGCAAATGAGCCACGTCGGCTATTCGATCACTTCCACGCGCTATCGATTCCGCCATTCCCGTTTGCTTTCCGATTCGCGCCGCGTTGCCCCCCGATTGTCCCGCCGCGGCGATTTCCGACTTCGGCATGGCTCTCGATGCGGCCGCGCTCTGCCCAAGTCCGTCTCCCACCGCGATGCCTTCTTCGATCCGCTCGACGTTGCGGATACTTTCCGCTGCCATCCAGGCACGTCTCCAGCTCAGCTCCTTCGGCATCACCGCTTGTCGCTGCCCGAACAGATCGATCGCACCGTTCATCGCGGCGATACTGGCCGCGAATCTCGCCGCGACATCTGCGCCGGGAAGATTCGACACGCCACCATCAGTTTGATCCGGGTCCATTCCAGCCGCTCCGCGCGGCGAATCAGATCCGTGCGCGCTCCCCACCTCCGCGATCTTCCTGCTCGCGCTAACCACTGAAATGCCTGCGCGCAAAAGTTCGCCGAGTCGTTGCACCTCACCGAGCGCGCGTATCGAGCCCGCCCTTCGCGGATTCTCATTCATGCTTGTTCGTCGCGGCATTTGTGATCTGCTGTTCAGCTCCCGAAATCCTGTTGCCTAGTGCCGCGCCTCGAATCCTGCTCGATCGAAAGGACGCCGTTGCGAAGTCGCGACCTCCACCCGCATCGGCCGGCCCGCCAGTTCCTTGCCGTTCAACAGGCTGAGAGCCGCGTTCGCAGCTTCCTCGGTCGCCATCTCGACAAACCCGAAACCTCGCGAGCGCCCGTCCAGCCGATCGCGCACGATTTCTGCCCGCACTACGGCGCCCGCCTCGGCAAAAGCCTCGTGCAGGTCGCTGTCGCCCAGGGCAAATCCGAGATTTCCTATGAATAGCCTCATTCCCATTTTACTCACCGTTCTCGACTAGCCATTTGCACTCAAATCTAATAGTCAGTTTGAAGAACTGACTATTGATGCCCTCCGCCGCGTTCGATGCCGGCGCGTTCGTACTCAGCCATCGCATCGAGCCAGTACGACAACTCCGCAAAATCCATCTCGCTCAGTTCCCGGACCGTGAATCCGGATCGAACGAGTCCTGCGAAGCTCGCTGCGGAGGGCGCTCGAAATTTTCGCCGACTACCTCCGCCTGCAGCGCCAGCACATCGGCGAGGTCCATCTCGAGCACGTCTTCGTACACCACTTTTCGCCCGTCCACCCGCGCCAATTCCGCGATCAGCGCGAACACCACTGCGCTCGCATCGCCTCCCGCAGCCACCCGCTGCGCCCGCATCAGATCGCGTCCCAGCCCCTTGCGCACTTCCGCCCGCGCGCCGGAAGGAAGTTCGATCGCCCGGCTGCTTTCCTGATCCTGCTCCGGATCTTTGACTCGCACGCCATTCACCTTAAGGTCTTCCGTCATCGTCGTCCGCTCCCGCTATTCAGCCCGGCCGATTTTGCCTCAGCCTCCGACATGCGATCGAAAATTCGACAACTGATCGACGCCGCCGACTACGTAGATGTTGGCGAACACGTCGTACAAGTATATTTGCACGCCGCCGACGAATAGTTCGCAGTGATAGATACTGACTACTGACGTCGTCTCGACCATGTGATGCTGCCGAAAGGTCGGACTGCCCGCATCTTTGAAGACTCCCGTCATCATGTACACCACCGCGAGTTCGGCGCTGCGCCCCTGGCTGGTGTACTGCTCCAGGTTCCCGCGCGCCTGGAACAGATGCGTCTTGAAGGGACTCGCCGACATCGCCAGCGTCTCCGCATCGAAGGACGACCACTTGATGCGCGATTCCAGCTTCTCGACGCCCGCCCACAGCTCGGCGGTTCCCGCCATGCCGAGCCCCTTGTAGTCGATCATCTTGTGCTTGGGATGCGCTATCTCGATCTCTTCGGCTCGTCCCAGCAGCCCGACTCCGTCGATATATATATTTGCATTAGTCAGTGAATTGATCTGGATATTCATTTGGCTATTCCTGTCAGAGCACTCCTGCGTCCACGGTGATTGGGCTCGTTTGACCGAGATGCTCGAGCAGCGTCACGTCGATAAAGGCTTTGAACGTGATTCGCTCCGCCGGCGGCGGCGGCATCACGTCGATATCGAAGGTCAGTTGGCCTGCCGCTATTTGCGCCGGCGGATTCTCGGCCGGATCGAAACTCGCCGCACCCGCCGCCAGTGCACCGCGCTGAATCAATGACCGGATGAACGCGTTCACGCTCGCCAGGATCGCATCGATCAACGCATTCGAGATCGGCTGATCGATAAACTCCAGCATCGCCAGTTCGACCGACTCCTCGATCACGTCCATCGTCCGCCGCACCGAAATGAAATTGTCCGCCGCCGCCGCCGACGGATACGCCGCGCTGCGATTTCCCCACACCCGCAGCCCCGTCGCGAACGCATTGAACACCGTCACGATCCCGGCCGCGTTCAGGCTATTCACGTCCGACGCCGGATCCAGGATCGACGCGTAGAGCTGGATGTCGGGACCGAGAATTCCCGCCACCGGCGTGTTCGACGGCGACCACCAATATCCTTTGGCCAGGTCCCGCGCCGCCATTCCGCCCGCCACCCATTGCGAATAGGGGCCGACCGCGTTCGCATTGAGTTTCGCGATCACCGGCGCCCCCGACGAGTCGAGCGTCACTCCCGTCGGAACGATCCCAGCGTCGAAGAACGTCTCCTGCGGGAAGCACAGCATCGCCCGCTTGCTCGACGATCCGAATGCGTTTTGACTGTCGTTCCGATTCGCGATCGCCGCCGCCACCGAGGTCGATGCCGGCGAATCGATCAGCGCCATCGCGCGGATCTTGTCCGCCAGCGTGCTCATCGGCGTCGCCACATCCGCGCTTTGCGAGAATCTCGGCGCGATCAGTATCTTCGCAAAAAATCCCAGCGTGCCGTACGTCGTCTGCAGCGCCTGCAAGCCGCTATAAACGCCGCCCGTCACCGAGCCGATCACGTCCGAGTCCGTCACCTTCGAAGGATCTGCGTACCGAAACGAGACCAGTACCGTCGCGCCCGGCGCGATACTTCCGCCCGACTCGCTTGCGACCATCTTGATAATGCCGTTGATGGCATCGACCGTATAGTCAGTTCCCTCCGAGTAAGTAGTACCCGCCGGTGAACTTGTGACTACTACATTCGACACGCCCATGTGGCCGAGATTAATCACGCCTTGCGTGTTGAATGTGAATGCAGTCGCTCCGATTGAGGTGAAATGCACCGCCGGATCGAATACGTTCACCACGATCACCTGCCCCGCGCCTTGCCCCTGGATCGCCGCCAGCGCGTAGGGAATCGTGTAGCCGCGCGTCAGCGGCCCGAACTTGGCCGCGTCGATCGCCGACGAAACCAGCGTCGGCTGGTTCGGCGCCGGAATCCCTGGCTGCGATGCCACTGCCCATTCGGGCGCGGTGCCGACCAGCCCGATCACGGCTGACTTGACCACCGTTACTGGCACCGGCCCATTAGGCACTTCGATTACTTCAATACCGTGCAAAAAACTCGCTGGCATGTATCACCTGTTACCTGGTTGAGCCGACTGGCTATTCGCGCGGCGCGACTGACTATTGCTTTCTAACGCTTCTAGTTGATTGGCTGGCTATCGCCCGATTCCACGATTCCCCGCTCTCCGTACGAATACGCGATTTCCACCGTATCCTCCGCAGCAGCCGCGCCGCCCGCAATGACCGTAACGATTCCGTCTGCTCGATCCGATTCGTAGTCCGTGCCCTCGATCAATTGCGCATTCGTTTCGTCGCTGATTCTCAAATCAAGGACATTCTGATGCGGAAGATGAATTTTTCCCTCGCCATCGAATGTGTACGGCGCCGCCGCCACCTCGATCGCGGTGATTCCGCCTTTCTCCAGCGCAATCCCTCTGATGAATGCCGGGAACTCCTCCGCTTCCGATCGCTCCAGCGCGAGCGTCGCCACCGCGAACGTCAGCGCGTAGATCCAGACTCCGCCCTGCTTTTCCCGCTCCACGAATTTCTCGCGGATCGGATGCATCTTGCGGCAGCCCGCGATTGCGTACCCCGTCAGCGCTCCTCGCACCGCTTCGATAATCGCGTAGGCGCCCGGACTCGGCCCCGACGCCTCGCTGCCCACGCTCCATCCGAGATCGCGCATCATCAGCGCCACCTCGAACTCGAGCGTCCGTTCCTGGATCACCGCCGCCGTGTCGAGTTGCTTCCCGTACGTCGCGCCCCGGTAAATCACCAGCGCACTGCCGACCCGATGCGTCATCCGCCAGGTCTCGGGCCGGTCGGGATAGTGCACGACCTCGATCGACTGAATCTGCGAGCGCAATCGCGCGACGATTGCTGCTTCGATCGTACCGACGTCGGTCGGAGTCGGCGGCGCAAACGCTTCGCCCGCCCATGGCCCGTCAATCATCGCGCCCATTCCTAGTAGCCCTTCAACGTTTTGCGATTGAATATTCGACCGGGCCCACGCCCGATTTCGTCTGAAGCCGCCGCGGGTTCACTGCCGTCCGCTCCGAGCCCCAACGTCAGCTCGCCGGCCGCAACCTTGCCGAGCAGCGCGATCGCGTCCTCATATCGTTTTCGCGCATCTGCCAGATCGTGCAGCGGCCTGAGCGACTGCAGGCGATACATCGCGATATCCGTGGCGAGGCGGCTCAACACGGCCGGTGAGTCCGCAATCGGAAGCGCGAACCGCCCTTCGATATATCCGTCGATCTCCGCCGACGCGTCGTTCAGCGCTTGCAGAATCGGCTCCTGCTGAATCGTGCTCGAGCTTGGATCTTCATTGGTCAGCTGCACCAAATCGCGATTCGGATACCGGCTGATCATGTCCTGGACTGTCGCGTAACTCATTTCTTCAATCCTTGGCCGCGTTCGCCGGTTCCGCTCACTTGCAGGCCCTTAAGGTCTCTCCGCGGGCGCCGATGAAGGGCTTCGCCCGCGGAGAGATGCACGCGCGCTCCGGCATCGCAGGCAGGAGGAAGCACCTGCGATCTTCCGGCCTGGGGAGTGTTGCATTCTCATTGGGTATTTCGCCGAATAGCGAATGACTAATCAGGAGAGATACTCACTGACTATCAGGTCGGCGCTGTCGCGCCACACGTTCGAGGTCGCTACGCTCGCGCTCGCTCCGACCCCGGCGGTGATTTCCGCGTGCAGCAACTGGCGCGCCACTTCCTCGAGTGCGGTCGGCACCAGGAGATATGCGCCCTTGCGGCTCGACAACGCGCCGAACGGCTGCCCCGCGTCGGTCTTGAATGACCTCATCGCCGAGCGCGCCGCCCCGTAGTTCGCAGGATTGCTGAGGTCCGTGTTGCTCGCGTACGCGAGCTGCCAGAGCCCGACGCCGGTGTTCGCGCGGCCGTCGACGCCGTACCGGAATTCGCGGCGGTTGAACACCGCCTCGTCCGTCACCGCGCTCATCCGCGTCACTGCGTATTCGCGCCGGAGCTGGAAGATGAACGGCCGGATCGCCCGCGCTGCGTCGATCACGAACCAGTACGGACCCGACCCCGAACTGTTGATGTTCGACGCGCTCGCGCCCGCCTGCCCCATCAGTCCCACCGGATGCGTCGCAGAGAAAAACGCCTGCCCGTCGAAGCCCACCACGTTCGACGGATTCGTCACCGCGTCCTTGATCATCGTGAACAGCAGCATGTCCGGATGCACCTTCGTGTCCCACCCGAGCTGCTCGATGATCGGCTCGTACACCCCGTACGAGTCGTCTTCGATATCGTTGCGATCGATCGAGACCGTGTCTTCGAAGTTCTTGTTCACGATCGTGTACGAGTGCGTCTCCAGCGCCTGCACGACGCGATCGCCCAGCCACTCGCGGAATTTCGTTGTCCGCCCAAGCCACGGATACGTCGTCTGGCGCGATCCCGATCGCACCACGCTCGAGATCTGCTCGTAGTACGACGGCGGCTTGTCGAACCCGCGCTGGAACACGACGTCGTAGCCGGTGAACAATGCGGTCAGGTTTGCTGCGCTGATTTCCATCTCTTTCTTCCTCGTCCTCGCGGATTGCTTCGCGATCGTTTACGCGGCGCTGGTCGCCTGATGCCAAAAATCGACCCACACCTGCCCGCTGCTGTCGATCGCCACCACCTGGCCCGCCGCCGCGTACTGCTGCACCGACGCGCCCGACGCCCGATCCGCCGCCCCGACCGTGTTGTCGTCCACCGCGAAGCACGCGAGCCCGACCTGCGCCGCTCCGATCGTTCCGTCATTGGCGAACATGAACACGCCCTTGCGCGCCACGATCGAAATCGCCCCTGCCGCGCCCGGATTGTTGATTGCATTCTGTCCCGGCGTGCCGTGATGCATCCGCTCGGCGCGCCCGATCACCTTCTGCGCGTTGGCCGTGGTCGTCGTCGCCGACGCCGGCGCCGCGTTGCCCGCGGCATTCAGCGCCACCATCGCGCCCAGGTAAATGTTGGTGTTCGCTTCCACCGGATACACCCGGATTCGGCCGCCATCGGCCATCTCGGGCGTGTTTCGCGAATTGGTTAAAGCCGCCATCTTGTTTCACCCTCGTCGATGCGTGCTCGCGGCCGCGCCGGCCGCGCCCTACGCGAGTTAGTCGTGCTCGGTCTGCAGGTCGCCGCGCTCGAGGCTCAGAAAATCCGCGCGCCCGCTCTTTCGCATCAGGTAGTCCGAATGCTTCAGCCCGAGTTGCGCGCAGATCGCGATCTCCGCCGCGCCCAGATTGCTCGCGCGCTTCTCCGCTCCCGCGACGCGACCCAGCGCCGGCTCCCGCCCCAGGATTTGCGGCTGCTTCGCCGCGAACGCCTCGAATCCCTTGCCATCGGCCGCGCAGTAGGCGATCGCCCATTCGCGCTGCGCCGGCGAGAGCTTGCCCGCCCGAATCGCCTCTTCCACCACCTGCGACGCCTGCTCCCGAGCGCGCTCAGCCTTGAGCACGTTCAGTTCCGTCAGCGCCCGCTCGAATTCCGCGACCGCCACGTATCGCGCCGGATCGGGAACGCCGGCGCTCATCGCCGCCTCGATTCGCGCTGCCGCCGCGCACTTCTCCTTCACCGCCGCGATAATCTGATCGGCCTGCGCTTCGCATCCGAGCCCCAGCGCCTCGCACAGCTCTTTCACAAATTCGTTTTGCATTGCTTCGTCCTTCGGATTCGCAGCCGCGATCTTTGCCGCCGCGATCGCTGTCAGATGCAGATTTGGATTGTTCGTCAGTCCGGCCCGCAGCAGCCTCGTCACGCGCCCGTCGCTCGGATCGAATTGAAAAACCGGCGAGATGTACCGATACTCGCGCGCCACGATCGCCGCCGCCGCCCGCGCCGTCCACTCGACCCGCCCCCAGATTGCTCCCGCGCGCGCGTGGAGCTCGCGTATCCAGCCCGCCGCCGGCGCCGGCCGTCCCTCGGGCGCCGCGAAGTCAGTCGCGTGATCGTAGTCGATCGGCAGTCCTGCCTTCATTCCGAGCGCCACGGTCGATTCGATTACCTCGCCCGGATCCGCCAGCCGAAACGGACCGCGTCCGTCGCGTCCGTGAAACTCCCCCGCCGGCAGCAACTCGATCCACTCGGGCGCCGCGCCTGCTCCGCCTTCCGGATTCCCGGAGGCGGGCGCACCGGCGGTATCGACTACGAACGAGGGAATCAGTTTGCCCGCCCGCGTTTCGTCTTCACCGCCGATGCGTGTCGTGAAGTGATCCATCGAGGCGCATTCTGCATCGCACCGCGAAATTGGATAAGGCTGAACCGTTCAGCCCTGAACTCTTGTGGCATTCTCTACAAATTGTAGAGTCGGATTCCGCCGTGATTTTTCCGGCGCCTCCGTGCGCCGTCCCGCGCGAGCGATCTCGCTCCGGCTCTCGCTTCCCTCTCCGCTCCCTGTTACAAATTCCGGCGCATCGCCTCGAACACCGATGCGCATCTTCCACTTCGTTCGCAAAGGACCTGCATGAAATCCGATCGGATCGTGATCGAACTAAGCGCGCTGCACGTCGAGCGCGACGCCGTCATCCTCGACCGCATCGATTGGCAAGTGCGGCGCGGCGAGAACTGGGCAATCCTCGGCGCCAACGGCAGCGGCAAGACCTCGATGCTCCGCGCGTTGACCGGCTACCTCCCGCCGACCTCCGGGCAAATCAGCGTTCTCGGCGAAACCTACGGCCGTTTCGATTGGCGTGTCTTGCGCGAGCGCATCGGCCTCGTCAGTTCGAGCGTGCACCAGATGATGGACGACAACGAGTCAGCCGTGCGCGCGGTGATCAGCGGACGCTATGCGCAAATCGGCTATTGGGGCGGCGTCAAACCGCGCGATCGCCGCGACGGCCTCGCGATCCTGCGCCGCGTCGAGGCCATCACCCTCCGCGATCGCCCGTGGCGCCATCTCTCGCAAGGCGAGCGCCAGCGCGTGCTGATCGGCCGCGCACTGATGGCCGCGCCCAAACTCCTCATCCTCGACGAACCCTGCGCCGGCCTCGATCCCGTCGCCCGCGAGCGCTTCCTCCAATTCCTCACCCGTCTCGCGCGCCGCCGCAGCGCGCCGACGATGGTACTCGTCACCCATCATGTCGAGGAAATCGTCGCCCTCTTCTCGCACGTGATCATCCTGAAGTCCGGCTCCGTCCTCGCCGCCGGTCCGCGCGCCCGCGTGCTGAATTCGCGCAACCTCTCGATTGCCTTCGATGCTCCAGTCCGCCTCGCGAACAAGCGCGGACGCTATTCCCTCACCGTCCGTCCCGCTTCCGAACTCGTGATGTAATCTCTTCTCGAAGATCGCTGCTCGTGCTGATGATCGTTCCCTACGTTCTCGCGCGCTCTCAAGCCTTTTCCGATTTGTCCGCTGCAAAATGAAAAGCGCCAAACCCGTTCGGATTTGGCGCCTTCATCGATTTTAATTTCCCCCGGATTTTACGGAGTCGATACGGTCCCCAAGGTAGTCGGCAGCACTCCTACCGGCACCGGGCTTCCACCCGCCGTCGCATTGACCTGCGTCACCGTCTGAGTCGACGACTTACTCAACCCCGGACTGATCGAGATAGTCGCGTTGAAATCGAATTGCCCAAACCCGCCAGCCGAAATCGGCAGCGGCGTCGTAAATGTCAGCGTAGCCGAGCCCGGCAGGTTCGGCTGAACCGTAAACCCGAGCGGAGCCATCGCACTGCTTCCGCCCGCAGGCGCCGTCGCGCCGGCGCTCAGTCCGATCGATGACAAAAGCCCCGTGTCGCTGATTCCTACGACCAGCGAGCTAACCTGCACCGGCTGACCGCTGTTGTTGGTAAGCTTCATGCTGCCATTTGGCAGCTTCGTTCCCGGCGCTCCCGAGTTCGACGACGGAGTGGTCTGCACCACTAGTCCCCCCGGCGTCGGTGTGGCAGTTGGCGTCCGCGTCGCCGTGCGAGTCGCAGTCCGAGTGGCGGTCCTGGTCGCCGTGCGAGTCGCAGTCCGCGTTGGCGTTCGGGTCGCGGTTCTCGACGCAGTCCTCGTCGCGGTTCGAGTCGTGGTTCTCGAGGCTGTCCTCGTCGCTGTTCGAGTCGCTGTCCTGGTGGCCGTTCGAGTCGCGGTGCGAGTCGCCGTCTTCACTGGAGTACCCGTAGCGCTCGGCGTCTTTGTCGCGGTTCGAGTTGCCGTGCGCGTCGCAGTCCTGGTGGCTGTTCGAGTCGCAGTGCGAGTCGCCGTCTTCACTGGAGTACCCGTAGCGCTCGGCGTCTTTGTCGCGGTTCTCGACGCACTCCTCGTC